>JAYTFA010000001.1:0-9685 GCA_043734765.1 Pseudobdellovibrio sp.
GGCCAAGATGCTTCCAGCCGAAATTATTAAGAAGAAAAGAAACAACATTGAATTAAGTTCTGAAGAAATTGAATTTTTTATTTTAGGTTTCACTCAAAACAATATTCCGGATTATCAGATGTCGGCATTACTTATGGCCATTTACTTTAATGGTATGACTGATGCCGAAACAGTGGCTTTGACCAGAACGATGCTTCACTCAGGGATCGTTGTTGATACAAGTCTTATTAAGGGCTTCAAAGTTGACAAGCACTCAACCGGCGGCGTTGGCGATAAAACAAGTTTAATTTTAGGTCCGATTGTTGCGGCCGCGGGTGTTTTTGTTCCTATGATATCAGGGCGAGGGTTGGGCCATACGGGCGGCACTTTAGATAAATTAGAAAGTATTCCCGGTTTCAATACTCAGCAAAGTATCGAAAAGTTTATCGAAATAACAAAAAAAATCGGAACCTGCTTTATTGGCCAGACTAAGGAAATTTGTCCGGCAGATAAAAAAATCTACGCACTCAGAGATGTAACAGCAACGATTGAAAGTTTTCCTTTGATTTGCGCAAGCATCATGTCGAAAAAAATTGCCGAAGGCATTGATGGTTTAGTTCTGGATGTAAAGTTCGGATCGGGCGCATTTATGAAAGATATTCCGCAGGCAAAAAAATTGGCACGGGCATTAATGAAAATTGCCCGCAGCTATAACAAAAAAATCGTGGCTGTTATTTCCTCAATGGAACAACCCCTCGGTCGGTATGCCGGCAACGCTCTTGAAATATTTGAGTGTGTTGAAATCATGAAAAATAAAAAATTTATTGGTTCGGGTGGATATGATCTTTATGAAGACACCCGTGAACTGTCTTTGCAGTTGTCTGCTCAAATGATTCATCTTTCTGAAAAAACAAAATCACTTTCAGAAGCCTATAAGCTCGCAAAAGACACGTTGGAATCCGGCAAAGCACTAAAAGTTTTTGAGCAGATGTGCATAGAACAGGGTGGTGATTTAAATAAACTGAAGCTTCCTGAATACAAACTAGAAATTGCCGTAACAGAAAATGGTTTTGTTAAGAAACTTGACGTCGAAAAAATCGGATTGGCGGGCATTATTTTAAAAGCGGGGCGCCTGAAGTCGGAAGATTTGATTAAGCCGACCTCGGGAATCGAGTTTCATTTAAAAATAGGCGATGCTGTTAAGAAAGGCGACCTTCTTTACACCTTACATGGAGATGAGCCGGAGTTATTTGTTCAAGCACAACAAATGCTTGATAAGTCGTGTGAAATTTCCTTGCAAAAGCCTCCCCCGCACGTTTTGATTGAAGATGTGCTGGAGTAGCAGGAGTTATCGTGGTTATTCAAAAACTGACAGAAACAATTAACTATTTAAGGTCCAAAGTTAAAACCAAGCCACGGATCGGTGTGATCCTCGGTTCGGGATTAGGACATTTTGTTCAGCATTTACAAGTTGAAACAGCCCTTGCCTTTTCGGAAATTCCAAATTTTATTCCGCCTACCGTTGAGGGACATTCGGGAAACCTTATTTTCGGAAAAATAGATAATGTCGATCTGGTTATTTTACAGGGCCGTTTGCATTACTATGAAGGCCACTCAATGGAAACAGTCGTTTTCCCGGCCAGGGTAATGGCTCTTCTGGGAATTGAAATTTTAATTGTTACGAATTCCGCAGGTGGTTACGGCGAAGGAATGAATGCCGGGGATTTTATGATTATTGAAGATCATATTAATTTCATGGGCACGAACCCGCTCATGGGTCCCAATATAAAAGAACTTGGCCCTCGCTTTCCGGATATGACAGAAGCTTACGATCGGGAACTGATCGCCGTAGCCGAGAGAATTTTCAGATCTCAAAAAACTTTCTTTCATAAAGGCATTTATGTTGGAGTTACGGGTCCTACTTACGAAACACCTTCAGAAATCAGAATGTTTAAATCATTTGGCGGAAAAGCCGTAGGTATGTCGACAGTACCTGAAGTAATTGCCAGCAATCACCTTGGCATTCGTGTGGCCGCTATTTCCTGTATAACTAATTTAGCCGCCGGGGTTTCTCAAAACAAATTAACTCACGCCGAAGTAACGGAAACCGCAAAAAAAGTAGAACAAAAATTCTGTGCTTTCTTAACGGAGTTTGTCTGTAAAATATAATTTAAGATTTTTTTGTATTTCTGAAATCAACCGTGTTTTGCAAAACAGCTTTCTAATTTTGCTTTAACCATTTCCGCGTCAAACGGCTTTGTTATATATTCGGTAGCGCCCGCGCTCAGGGCTGAAGCAATCTGAGAGTCTTCACTTTCTGCGGTAACAAACATAATCGGAAGGTTTTTAAAAACTTCTTCACTTCTGCATTTTTTTAGTAGATCAAAGCCGTTCATAACCGGCATGTTCCAGTCCAATATCAAAAGTTCAACAGGACTATTGGTTTTTGAAAGTTCTAGTAAAAGGTCGTAAGCAACCTGGCCATTAACGGCATCTATTGTGTTCACATAACCTAAATCAGCTAATATTTTCTTTAAAATTTTTCTCATTGCGGAAAAGTCATCAACTATCAAAAACTTCGTCGTTGTTTTATACATAATAAGTTTAGGCTGTCTTGCTCGTTGTAGTTTTTAATTTTTTATAAGCACTTTCGAGCTTATCTTTTAACGTCGCCGGGCTAAAAGGCTTTATTACATATTCTGTAACGCCGATCTTAAGCGCTTCAAGTATTTGAGTCTGCTCGCTTTCAGCCGTTACCATCATAAAGGGGATTTTTTTGAAAGCCTCTTCGCCCCTACATTTTTTCAATAACTCCAGACCTGACATATTTGGCATATTCCAGTCTGTTATAACAAACTCAAAAGGGTCGTTCGATTTTGCATGGTCAATCATGAGTTGATAGGCTTGCTGCCCGTCGGGGGCCTCAACGGAATTTAAATATCCTAAATCGGTTAGGACTTTTTTTATTATTTTTCTCATGTTAGAAAAATCGTCGACAACTAAAAATTTTGTGGTTGGTTTAAACATTTTTCACCTTTTTGGCTGGATTTTACAAACTTATCTTAACTTTAATCGCATAGTTAATCTGCCGGTTTGTAGCTTCCTGCTCTTAAACTGTAAAAAGGTCCTGCGGCATATTCAGCTTAAGCTGCATTAGTATTTGCATTTAGCTTTTTATACGAAATTTCAAGTTTTTCTTTCAATATTGCCGGGCTAAAAGGCTTAACAACATACTCAGTTACACCCAGTTTACAGGCCGACAGTATTTGTGATTGTTCGTTTTCAGCAGTGACCATCATAATCGGAATCTTTGCAAAAATATCATTGCCACGGCATTTTTTCAGCAACTCAAGACCTGACATATTCGGCATATTCCAATCCGTAATTATAAACTCAATCGGCTCATTTGTTTTGGCGTGTTGTACAATCAGATCATATGCGACCTGTCCGTCTATGGCTTCAACCATGTTTTCATAGCCCAAATCGGTTAATACTTTTTTAACTATTTTTCGCATACTCGAAAAGTCATCTACGATTAAAAATTTTGTCGTCAGTTTGAACATTTTTTGCCTTTTTTTGTTGTGCATAAAGTTTTTCTAAAATGTTTATAGTGTCTTATCGGGCTAGTTGTTTATTTAATAAGTCCTGTTTTTTAAAACTGTAAGTAGGTCTGTAAACCGAATTTAAGTTAAAGAAATATTAAAAAAATAAAACTAAAAAGCTTGCCTAGACGTTTTCTCGACTCTGCCTGAGTGGTTTTATTCCCGATCAGTTAACCACAACAAGATGCCGCTTACGTCTCAATAAAGAGACTTGCATCATCTTAACAATGAGGTTTCCTTGAACTTCTTTCGCCTAGCACTTTTTATCACTACCGGTTTTATGCTAACTGCGTGTGGCGGAGCGAAAACAACTGAGTCTGTTTTTCCTACCTCAGTGTCTTGCGGCCAGGGAGCAAGTGAAAATAGATTTGTTGTTCAATGGGAAAATGGTACTTACACAGTAGAAACATCTGACAGCTCTGACGCTTTCAGATCTGAGTTTGTTAGTAAAAATTTAGCTTTAATTAAACATGTAGATAATGATTTCAGAATTAAATTAACAAACCAGCAAGATTTGGCTGCACTGGCTGATGGCGGACCACATACAGAATCGCTGAACTGGGCCCCGCAACATATAAAAGCTCCACAATTGTGGAGCGCCGGCATCGAGGGAAGTGGCGTTGTTATAGGTGTTGTTGACGGAATGGTTGATGTTACGCATTCTCAACTTTCAGATAATATTGCAATTAATACAGGTGAAATTCCGAACAATGGCATTGATGATGATCATAATGGTTTCATTGATGACTATAAAGGTATTCAGGTTAACCCCGGAATAAATGATCCGTTGGTCAATCGACACGGAACCCACGTTACGGGTACGATAGTTGCTAATCAAGCCCTAGGTCCAGTTAGCGGTATCGCACCTAAAGCAAAAGTTTTACCCGCTCAGTTTATTGGTAATGACGGCGGCGGTTCGATTGGCGATGCCATCATCGCTTTGAACTACGTATCCAGTAGAAACGTCAAAATAATTAATATGAGCTGGGGACTAGACGCTTGCATCAAGATGCCAAATTTGCAGTCCACTCTTCAACAGCTGAGTAATAAAGGCATTCTTTTGGTTACGGCTGCCGGCAATGGCGATAGTCGCGGCATCGGAATAAATATGGATATAACTCCCTCATATCCATCTGCTTATAATTTTCTTAACCAGATAAATGTAGCTGCTTCAACAAGTACTAATTTCTTAGTTGGTTTTTCTAACTATGGAAGAAAAAATGTGCATGTCGCCGCACCAGGAGTTGGTATTTATTCCACAGTTCCGAACAATCAGATAGAAACTATGAGTGGCACAAGTATGGCGGCGCCAATGGTTTCTGGGGCTGCTGCACTAATATGGAGCGCGTATCCGTCAGCACGCGCCGCTCAAGTCAAAAAAGCACTTATACAATCCGTTGATAGAAACCCTTCAGCTGTATTAGAAGTATCCAGTGGTGGAGTTATTAATGTTGAAAGCGCTCTGGCTGCATTAAAAACAATTACCGGTAACTAAAAATCTCTTTCTGTTTCCTTTCAGTATCACGTCAATTTATTGACGCGTTCACTCTACAAAAGCAGACTAAATTTCTTGTTGAAAATGATAGCTCTCGTTAGAATAATCGCTTACGTTTTTAACAAGTAAGGGTTCATATGAGAATTTATATTAGTGACTTGAAAGATCATGTCGGACAAACAATTGAGTTAAAGGGCTGGGCCTACCAAACGCGTTCATCCGGAAAAGTCAAATTTCTGGAGCTTCGCGATGGAACCGGAATTATTTCTTGTGTTTTTTTTCCTGCTGACTGCGGTCAGGATGCTTTCATTAACTTCGACCAGATCACTCAGGAGTGTTCACTGAAGGTTACAGGAACTATTCGTCAACATCCAAAGCAAGCGAATGTTTTTGAAATGGGCGTTAAAAATTTTGAAATTCTCGGGAAAGCTGAAAATTATCCAATTACTCCCAAAGAGCATGGTACTGATTTTTTAATGGAAAACCGCCACCTTTGGATTCGTTCTAAAAGACAATTTGCAATTTTACGCGTGCGCCATGAAATTATTATGGCCATTCGTGATTTTTTTGATGGTCGCGGTTTTACATTAACCGATGCCCCAATTTTTACTCCCGCCGCCTGTGAGGGAACTTCAAATTTATTTGAGACAAAATATTTTGATGAGAAAATGTATTTGTCCCAATCAGGACAGCTTTACATGGAAGCCACGGCGCGTGCTTTCGGAAAAGTTTACTGTTTTGGCCCTACTTTCAGAGCTGAAAAATCCAAAACGCGCAGACATTTAATTGAGTTTTGGATGGTTGAGCCCGAGGTGGCTTTCAATGACATGTATGACAATATGGATTTAGCTGAACAGTTTGTTGAATACATTGTTCAACGAGTTTTAAAAAATCGACCGGAAGAGCTTAAAATCTTAGAGCGTGATGTTTCCAAGCTTGAAGTGATCAAAGGAAAGTTTCCGCGTTTACATTACAGAGATGCAGTCGATATAATTAAAAAAGAAAATCCCGAATTTAATATGGGCGACGATTTTGGCGCGCCTGATGAAACAATTATTTCTTCCCAATTTGAAAAACCTGTTTTTGTACATCATTACCCGCAGGCGATAAAAGCTTTTTATATGAAAGAAGACCCGTCTGATAAGGGCTTTGCCATGGGATGTGATCTTTTGGCAACTGAGGGTTACGGGGAAGTTATCGGCGGCGGTCAGCGCGAAGAAAGTGTTGAAACTTTAATTCAGAGAATAAAAGAGCATGGTCTGAATCAAAAAGATTTTGAATGGTATTTGGATATCCGCAGATACGGAAGCGTTCCAAGCTCAGGCTTCGGTTTGGGATTAGAAAGAGCTGTGGCGTGGATTTGCGGTTTGCCGCATGTTCGTGAGACCGGAGCTTTCCCTAGATTATACGGTCGCGCTTACCCGTAAATTATTTTAATAAGGAATTTTTATGAATGAAATGATGCAGAAAAAAATTGATGAGTTAGAAAAACGTAATGAAAAGGCACTGGCGGGCGGCGGTCCTGAAAAATTAGCCAAGCAGAAAAAAGGTGGACGTCTCTCCGCGCGAGAGCGCGTTGAGGTTTTAATGGATCCGGGAAGCTTTATTGAAATGGACCGATTTGTTACCCATCGCTGCACTAATTTCGGAATGGAAAAAAATAAACCCTACGGTGATGGAATCATTACGGGTTACGGGCGCATTAACGGAAAGCTGGTTTACGTTTCTTCTCAGGATTTTACTGTCACCGGTGGATCGATGTCCCGAACCCAGGCTAACAAAATCTGCAAAGTCATGGATTTAGCGCTTAAGAACGGCGCCCCTTTTATTTCAATTAATGATTCCGGTGGTGCTCGTATTCAAGAAGGAATAGAATCACTTGGTGGTTACGCTGATATTTTTTCACGTAATGTTTTAGCTTCGGGAGTCGTTCCACAAATTACGGCCATCATGGGGCCGTGTGCGGGCGGCGCTGTTTATTCTCCTTCTATTACCGATTTTGTTTTTATGGTTGAAAATACAAGCTACATGTTTGTTACCGGCCCTGACGTAATTAAGGCTGTAACACATGAAGAGGTCACCAAAGAGGAGCTTGGCGGCGCCGCTACGCATTCACAAAAATCAGGTGTGGCTCATTTTACAGCAAAGGACGATAAGCATTGTTTATTGCTAATTCGCGAACTTATGAGTTTTTTACCTTCAAATAATTTAGACGACTCCGTCTCGCTTGCCACAAAGGATCGACCCGACCGTCTGACTGATTCTATAAATGCTTTGATTCCCGATAGTCCTAAAAAACCCTACGACATGCTTCAGCTTATATCAGAGATTGTGGATGAAGGTTATTTTTTAGAAATTCATAAACTCTTTGCGCAAAATATTATTGTTGGGTTTGCAAGGCTTAACGGAAGACCCGTCGGTATAGTTGCGAACCAACCTCAGTTTCTTGCCGGCTGTTTAAACATAGAGGCCTCAAGAAAAGCCGCAAGGTTTATCCGCTTTTGCGATGCTTTTAATATTCCTATTGTGAGCCTGGTTGACGTTCCCGGATTCTTGCCCGGCAAAGATCAGGAGTGGAATGGGATCATTACTCATGGAGCTAAATTACTATATGCTTATGCTGAAGCCACGGTGCCAAAGGTAACTCTGATAACAAGAAAGGCCTATGGTGGAGCTTATATCGTTATGGGTTCAAAACTATTGCGCAGCGATATTAATTTAGCCTACCCCTCTGCAGAAATCGCAGTGATGGGTGCAGAAGGTGCCGTAAATATTATTCAGCGGGAAGCTATTTCTAAAGCAAAAGATCCGGCGGCAGAGCGCGCTAAACTCACTGCTGAGTATGAAGAAATGTTCAGTAATCCTTATGTATCTGCCGAGTTGGGTTACACCGATGAGGTCATAGAACCCTCGTTAACCCGAAAACGAATTATTGATTCTCTCGAGATGTTAAAAAACAAACGCGACATCATTCCTCCTAAAAAACACGGAAATATTCCTCTATGATTACTCCTCCATTTAAAAAAATACTTATTGCGAATCGCGGCGAAATAGCAATTCGTATTACGCGTGCCTGTCGCGAGCTGGGAATTGGCTCTGTTGCAGTTTTCAGCGATGCGGATCGCGACAGTCTTCATGTTTTTTTAGCGGATGAGGCTTATCACATCGGCCCGTC
Source organism: Pseudobdellovibrio sp. (assembly GCA_043734765.1). Taxonomy (GTDB): domain Bacteria; phylum Bdellovibrionota; class Bdellovibrionia; order Bdellovibrionales; family Bdellovibrionaceae; genus Pseudobdellovibrio. The sequence goes on from JAYTFA010000001.1 coordinate 8,252, forward strand.
GCCCTCGAAAGAAAGTTATTTAAATTATCGAAAAATTATTGAGGTGGCAAAACTTGCCGGTGCGGATGCTATTCATCCCGGTTATGGTTTTCTATCTGAAAATCCAATTTTTGTTAGAGCCTGTAAAGAGGCCGGTATTACTTTTATCGGACCTACTCCTGAAAATATGGAGGCTATGGGCGATAAACTTTCAGCTAAAGCCCTGATGAAAAAGGCCAACGTCCCACTGGTTCCGGGTAGTGAGGGCGGAATTGAAAGTGTTGAGGACGCCCACTTTATTGCTAAAAAAATTGGATTTCCGGTTATTATTAAAGCTTCCGCCGGCGGTGGTGGAAAAGGTATGCGAGTTGTTCGTGCCGAAAGCGAGTTGGAAAGCGCATTTCGTGCGTGCAGATCGGAAGGACAGAACTATTTCGCAAACCCGACTGTTTATATTGAAAAATTTATTAATGACCCAAAACATATTGAAATTCAGGTTTTTGGCGACACTCATGGAAACGTGGTTCATCTTTTTGAGCGCGAATGTTCGGTGCAAAGAAGACATCAAAAAATTATTGAAGAATCCCCGTCTCCGAGCGTTCCTAACGACGTCCGATTGAAAATGGGCATGGCTGCAGTTAAAGCGGCAAAATCCATTGATTATGTTGGAGCCGGCACAATCGAGTTTATTTTTGATAACCAGACTAAAGAATTTTTCTTCATGGAAATGAATACTCGCCTTCAGGTTGAGCACCCGATCACAGAACTTGTTACCGGTTATGATTTGGTAAAGGAGCAGATCTGGGTTGCTAAAGGAAAGCCGCTCAGTTTTAAGCAAGAAGATGTAAAACAAAAAGGCCATGCAATTGAGGCACGGATCTGCGCGGAAGATCCGGTAACTTATAAACCAAGTCCCGGAAAAATCAGAGCCTGCCGCCACCCACAAGGGCCATTTTTGCGAATCGATTCTTATGCTTATCCGGGTTACGAAGTTCCTATTTATTATGATCCGATGATTGCAAAGGTTATTACTTGGGGTGACACCCGTGAAGAGGCTATTGACCGCATGGAAAGAGCGCTTTCTGAATTTGTTTTGACCGGCATAAAATCAAATATTGTTCTTCATAAAACTATTTTGAAACATCCTAAATTTTTGGATGGCAGTTATACAACTCAGTTTATTGAGAAGAATTTTGAGGTTTTAGAGCCCGAAATCTTCAAAGATATTGATGACCCTGTTTTTTTAATTTCAGCTGCCATTACGGCTTTTCAGGACAGGCAGTCTAAAGATGTGCGCCGTCTTAATGTGGCTTCTAACTGGCGACGTATCGGGCGCAAAATTCAACTTCGTACTTAGTTTAAAACTAAAAGGATATTTATGTATTTTGAAGCGGAGCTCAGAGGAAAAAAATATAAAGTTGATGTGACAGAGGCGCGCCATAACTGGAAAGTTTC
>JAYTFA010000002.1:0-5253 GCA_043734765.1 Pseudobdellovibrio sp.
TTGGTGCACTCGACAGGACTCGAACCTGTAACCCTTCGGTTCGAAGCCGAATATTCTATCCAATTGAACTACGAGTGCACATTAAAAAATACTGAATTAAAAACAGAGTAAATTAATCGTTCCACCAAATCAACTTGTTCGGCACAAAATTTTGGTCTTTTTTATGGCTACGCCCCTCTTTTCCGTAGGAAAAATGAGGTGCAAGGCTGATTTTTAAGTGGGCAATGGCTTTTAAAAGACCTTCTTCAAAATCCTGATTTTTAAAGGATTCCTGTAAAATCTTAAGCAGTTCGTGATTAATTTGCTGCATTTTATCAAATTTCATTCGTGGATCATGAAAAAGTACAATCTGGCGCTCCATGACTGAAATAAAAAGCAGCAGGGCATTTTGCGATTCAAGCTCGTGCAGCTGTTTTTTAAAGAAAATGCGTTCAGCTCGTTCCTGCACTTGGCGATTTCTTTCATTTTTGGTTATGAAAAACCGATTGATAACATGAAATTTTTCAAGAATAGCTCCGCAAATAACGGCTAAAAACGGCCCCGCAATATAAAATGGCAATGGCGACATCCAAGAGTCGTGCAGATGATTGGCAAATACATATTCAACCAGTGCGAAGAAAATCAGTAATATTAATAGAGATACAACCCAGGATACATGTTGCACATAGGAAGATTTTTTTGAGATGACAGGAATAAATTCAAAATCGATCGCACTTTCAAAATCGGCAATGGCCGCTTCAATTTTGTGGGTACTGATATGTTTCTGAAGTTTTTTAAATCGCATAATTACCACCCACCACTGGCACCGCCGCCGGAGGATTTTCCACCGCCACCGGACCAACCACCGCCTCCGCCGCCTCCACCACCGCCCCTCATCATTGAGAAGAGCAGGTAGAGTGCCAAGGTCGGGTTCAGCATAAAAATAATCAACCAGATACCGATACCAATTAATATCACCCAGAACATTCCGGTTTTCTTTTGGGCTTTTTCTGCCGCCTGAGTTTCCTGAACCTGACCGGCATCTAATTTCGCATCAGGATTTCCGATATAAGTTCGAAGGGCCGAAACCCCTTGGACGATTCCCAGATTGAATTCGCGTCTCTGAAAGTAAGGTTTAACCACATCAGCAATAATACGTTTGGCAATAACATCCGGAATGTCGCCTTCTAAGCCTTGCCCCACTTCAATGCGCATACGTTTTTCATTAGGTGCAATTAAAAAAAGTAATCCTTTATCGGTTTTTTCTTCGCCTAATTTCCACTTATCAAAAATTTTAATGGCCGCACTTTCAATTTCTTCACCCTGCAGGGATTTGACGACGTAAACCTGCAACTGAACGTTTTGTTCTTTCCGCAAATTTAAAAGCGAGTTGACCAATTGGGCCTTAGTGTTTGCATTTAACAGACCCACTTCATCCATCACCGGCCCGGTTAAAGTGGGTATTTCAAAACATTGGGCCGGTAGGCTAAAGCCCAATATCAGCGGAATTAATAAACTGATGGCAAAGTTTTTAATAATCACTTATTAAAATTTTACTTCCGGAGCTTTTTCATTTTTAGTTTTTTCGTCCGCAGAAACATCCCATTGAGGCATTTTTTCAAAATGGAACATTAGAGAGTTGGTCCAGCTGGTCGGCATAACCATTACAAGATTGTTGAAATTTTTGATGGTATCAATGTAACGATTGCGTGCAACAGTAATTCTGTTTTCAGTGCCTTCAAGCTGAGCCTGTAAATCCCTGAAACCTGCATCGGCCTTTAGCTGCGGATAGTTTTCGGAAATGGCCATTAATTTACCTAATGCCATCGAAAGATCGCCTTGGGCTTTTCTGTAGCTTTCCAGTTTTTCAGGAGTAAGGTTCTTCGGATCCACCGTCATTTGTGTGGCCCTTGCACGGGCCTCGGTTACACCTGTTAAAGTTTCTTTTTCATGCTTGGCATAACCAGATACGATACTCACGAGATTTGGTACTAAGTCCGCTCTGCGTTTATATTGATTCGTAATTTCTGCCAGAGCTGCATCCACTTCATTTTTTTGTTGCGGGATACTTTGAATTCCACAAGATGTTAAAAAGAAGACTGCTGCTATAGATAATAATATGTTTTTCATTGAAAACCTCCGAGAAGAAAGACTTTAGCTAATAAGCATGTGACCTTCAACCTATACCGTGTTAACTTTTTCGGTAATGCAACTACGAATTAATGAGAATGATGATTTTATCGCCTTATCTAAGCCTTATGATGTCAGAACCCACCAGGTTTCAGATGGTCAATATGGCTTCGTTGAATTTTTGTCGGAAAAACTTGAAAAGAGCTTATTTGTTGTACACCGCTTGGATAAGGGCACTTCAGGGCTTATCCTTTTTGCTAAAAATAAGGAATCGGCAGCCAAACTTTCCGAGCTTTTTGAAAAGCAACAAATTAATAAAACCTATTATTTTTTAACGGATAAAAAGTCCACGCAGACCGATGGCGTATTAAATGTAACGTCGCATATTGAAAAGCAAAACAACACTTTTTTTAACATCGCTTCAAAAGAACCCAATTCCGAAACTGATTTTAAGTTTATCAAACCTGTCGGAAAGTATTTTTTGTGGAGCGCTCAGCCAAAAACCGGAAAGCCGCATCAGATCCGATTACATGCCGAAAAGGCTAAAATGGCCATTCTCGGTGATTCTGAACATGGCGGTACGAAGTACTTCAGATTGGCTCTGCATGCGCAGAAACTTGAATTTGACCTTAATGGCACTCACCATGTTTTTGAATCCGAGCTTCCGCCGATATTTTCGCAGGAATTCAGTAGCGATATCCAGGCGCTGTTTACCGAGAATTATTCCAAAAGACACCAGCTCTATTTAATTTCTCAGGGTGAAAGTTATCGTTTATTACATCTTGAATCAGATGATATCCGGGCCGATATCCTGAATGATCACCTTTGGGTTTATGATTATTCGAAGCATGGTTTGTCCAATGAAGAAAAGCAGGCTGTGACTGACTTTGCCGCAACAAAAAACCTGAAACTGGTTATTCGCCACATGGTGAACCGAGGTCAGGGCGTGGGCGGATTAGAAAACACCACCCTCGAGGTTTCCACGATTGAAACCGAGTGGATTGCCGCTGAAGAAAATATTAAATACAAATTGAAAATAGATTCCGGTTTTTCTTCAGGATTATTTTTAGATCAACGCGAAAACAGAAAATGGGTGCAGCAGCACGCCCTTAACAAGAGCGTGCTGAATTTATTTTCCTACACTGCAGGTTTTTCAATTAATGCCGCCTTAGGCGGTGCAAAAGAAGTTACAACCGTGGATGTAAGTCCTAAGTTTTTAGAGTGGAGTAAAGAAAATTTTTTACTCAATCACCTTGATCCGGCTAAGTATGAGTTTTTTATACAGGATTGCATCGTCTTTTTGAAAGGGTCGATCAAACTCGATCGCAAATGGGACTTAATTGTCTGCGATCCGCCTTCGTTCGGAAGGTCCAAAGATTCCATCTGGAAATTGGAAAGCGATCTTCCGATGCTCGCAAAAAATATGGTGGATTGTCTTAATCCCGGCGGCAAAATCTTATTTACCTGTAATCTCGAAAAATTCAGTCGCTCGGAAATTATGGATTTGTTTTTAAAGAATCTGAAAAAAGCAAAACTGGAGCCTTCACGCCTGCCGATGCTGAGTCTCGATTACGAATTAACCGACGATCTGAATAATTTAATGAAGGGTTTTCTGGTCACAAAGCCACTGGATAAAAACCAGTAAAAAAATCAGTAACCTAACTTAAGCCGAGCTTAGCTTTCAAAATCGCCTCACCTGAATCCATGGTTCTGAGAGCATAATGGGCTTTTAAGATTTCGATTTGTTCTGGTGTTACGTCGCTGACAAGCCCTCTGCGTTTGAGTCTATCCTGATAAATCTGATACAGACACAGCGCTCCTGCCACCGAGATGTTAAAGCTCTGCACAAATCCAGGCATTGGAATAATAACCCGTTCATCGGCCGCTTCTAAAATTTCCTGCGAAGCCCCGCTTTTTTCGTTTCCCAAGACAAGCGCCAGAGGAGACGAAAAATCCACCTCGTGAATCGGTTTTGCCGCCTCCAGTGAGGTCACACAGATTCTGATTTTGTTATCTTTTGCGTATTTGATGAAATCTTTTGTATTTTTCCACTTTTTTGTTTCAACCCATTTATCAGCACCCTGGGTTACACGATTGGCCTCTTTAAATTTTTCGAAGGTTTCAATCACATGAAAGTTAGAAAAGCCAAGACCCTCGGCTGTGCGCATGACAGCGCTGATATTTCCGCGGTCGTAAATGCTTTCAAGCACAACTGAAATATCAAAACATCTATCTTGCGCCACTCTTTCAATTTTTTTCTGGCGTTCGGATGTGAGCAACGGAAAAACATGAGTCATCACATCCTGTGGCGACACTTTTAATTTGTCGTTTAATAAACTGATTTCCGGACTCAGCGGGAACACTAAAAACCGGATCTTGCTAAATCGCGTGTGATGTTTTTTTGATGAGCTTCCAACGTGCCACCGCCGATTTCAAGAAGTTTTGCGTCTCTCCAGAGCCGTTCCACGTGATATTCTCCAACGTAGCCGTAGCCACCTAAAACCTGAATTGCACGGTCGGCCACGTTTTTACTCATGGTTGTGGCTACTAATTTAGCCCCGTCAGAGTCCAAGCGATTACCTTCTTTGTTTAAATCCAGTTTTCTCGCCGTATTATACACGTAGGCCTGCGCCGATCTGAATTCCGCATAAGACTCTGCTAAATACTTCTGAATCTGTCCGAAAAAATTCAATGGTTTACCAAAGGCGTGCCTTTCGGAAGCATACTTATTCATGATCTCGATTGATCTTCGCGCGATACCGAGCCCCATAGCCGCCAGCCCTATGCGCTCTATTTCCAGATTGCGCATCATATGGTGCATGGAATCTCCTTCAGCACCAACTAATCTATCTAGCGGAATTTTACAATTTTCAAAAACTAATTCTGCCGTATTTGAAGCGCGCATGCCCAGTTTATCTTTTATTTTCTGACCCACATAAAAACCCGTATCGCCTTTTTCAACAATAAAAGTTGAAATGAGGGCGCGGCCGTTTTTTTCTCCGGTCTTAGCGTAAACCCAGACAAAATCGCAGGGTGTTTTATTATCGTCCACACTGCCGTTTGTGATCCACATTTTACGTCCGTTCAAAATATAATGAGAGCCTTCTTTTACGGCGGTGGTTTTCATGCCCATGACGTCGGTTC
>JAYTFA010000003.1:0-3572 GCA_043734765.1 Pseudobdellovibrio sp.
GGAAATTCAGGTTTCAGCCTCGAAAAAATCTACAGTAATTTTATGACGGGCCTGCACACCAGCCTTGAACAGAATGAGGCTGAACAAAGTGCTTCCACAAAAAAAAATGAAGCCGATAATTATATCTATCCAGATACTGCTCACTAGGAGATTTTATGGCTGAAAATATTGATTTCGAATTAACCAAACCGGTTGCAGCCAATGAGCCTCGCGATGGACAAACCCCCGAAATCCGGGATTTAGAAAAAATAATGAAATCCGAAGAGTCAGCGGTTGAGGCTTTCAGACAAGTTCTGAAAAAATTCCCTGATTACGCTCAGATTAATGATTTAAAAAGCATTTTTTCCGACCACGAAAAAGCTGTTGAATTCTGGAAAACACAGCTGCGATCAAAAGCGGCGCCGATTGAAGAATCAACCGGCCCGTGGAAAGAAGTTGTCGAAACTTTTTCGGGAACGCATAAATTATCCGGCAACAGCTCAACATTAAAATCCCTCAGAGACGGAGAAGAGCACGGCTTAAAAGAATACGAAGAATTGAACGAAAGTAATAACCTTAGTTTTCAATCCATGGCCTTCATCAAAAACATATGTTTAGACCAACAAAGAAAGCATTTGGCCGTCATTGACGGATTGATGGAAAAATGAAAAATTTTTACCTGGCACTTGTTACCGCGACCATGATTGCCGGTTGTGACAACGCAGCCAACAGCAATAAAAACTCTACGCCTGTGCCGCAACCCAATTCCAATAATTCGTCCCAGTACACTTTCAGAAATGGTTCTTGCTATTCAAATTCAACCGGCCAGCAGGTGAATGCCTCTCTTTGCAATAATTCCAACAACAGTAACGGAAACGGTTCCGGTGTGCCGACAGGATACGAACTCAGAAACGGATTATGCTATTCATCAACAACCGGGCAGCAGGTTGTGAGCTACTATTGCGTACCTCCCTCAAACGGTAACGGCAATAGGATGTGCTACGGACCTTACATATTCACCCAAAACGGAAATCAACAATTCGTAACCTGTAACGGCTCAAATTGCAGCGGCTATATGTTAGTTCAGCCTTCCACTGGTGCGCCGGTCTACTGTCAGTAAAACGGCTCAACTTCATGTTCTAAAAACAACCATCCCAAAGTCCATTTATGGAACGTGTTTCTGTGTAAAGACCCTGGTTTCAATCCAATCCCCCCAAATATCGGCACATTACTTGATTAATAAATACGTAAAAGGAGTATTTCTATGAAAAAAAATAATTTTTTAATGGCCCTGCTTCTGACCACTTTCTTAGGTCTCGGAATAAACCTGATGGCTGAAGAAACGACGGCAGAAAAAATAGAAACCAGCACCAACAAGGGAGTCGACAACGTCAAGAGTACATATCGAAATGCAAAAAACGAAGTCTGTGAAATGATTAACGGAAAAATGAAATGCATCGGTAAAAAAATAAAAAATAAGGCAAAAGACCTGAAAGATAAGGCCTCAACAAAAGCCACTGAAATTAAAAATAAAACAAATTAAAAACGAAAAGGATTGCAATGAAAATTTTAAAGCTGAGAAAAGCAACTTGTGCCGTGAGCATGTCATTTCTAATGACTCAAATTCCTGATGTTGTTCTCGCCGAGTCCGTTGCACAGGCTCGTTCGGAAATGATATCCACAAGTATGGTGCTGGCTGAGATGACTCGGGTTGAGGCGGAAACAACAATAAGGGACTATCTTCAGAAATCTGAAGTGCAAAGCGAGTTGTTGAAACAGGGTTTGTCCAACGACGAGGTTTCTGCGCGTTTAGCAAATCTATCTGAGCAGGAACTGCGCCAAATTTCAGGTCAGATCAAAGAAGCGCGAGCGGGTGGGGATATTCTATTTACCATTTTAATTGTGGTTCTGATCATCTTCCTCATTAAGCGGTTGTAATGAAAAAAATTAAAGTTGGTCTGCTTTTAACGGTAACATTTGTTTTGTTGGGTTGTGTTACTCCGGCGAAGCAGACCGAACTTCTCTTATCTAGGCCCGGTTCATTGCCGGTGTATAAAGAAATTTCGAAGGTTGAATTTATCGACCAAAGCGTAGGTTACTGCGGACCCGCAACACTTACAATGGCCATGCGTTGGGCCGGTGAGGACGTTTCGGTGAACGAAATTGCAGCTCAGGTTTACACTCCCGGTATGAAGGGAAGCCTGCAGGCCGATTTGATCAGTGCAAGTCGCCGCCATGGTTTAATGGCGGTGCCAATCCATAATCTTTCTGCATTATTAACAGAGGTTGCTGCCGGACATCCGGTTATTATTTTTGAAAATCTCGGATTAACCTGGGCGCCCACTTGGCATTATGCAGTTGTTCTGGGATTCGACCTGAATCATCAGGAAATTATCCTGCACTCCGGACATCAGGCTTTTTATCACTGGAATCTGAAAAAATTTGAGCGATCGTGGATGCTTGGAGATTATTGGGGGCTGGTGGTTTTGCCTGCCGGTGAATTGTCTGTAACTGCGGATGAGTTAGCTAATGTTACGGCAGCGGTGGGGCTCGAACAGGCGCAAAAATTTAAAGAAGCTGAAAAAAGTTATCTGAAAATTTTAGACAAGTGGCCCACAAGTCTTGTGTCGCTCATCGGTTTAGCCAATTTAAAATATAAAAATGGTCTTAGAAATGAAGCCGTAACACTGCTTCGACGCGCAATTAAATTTCATCCGGATTCATTAGCGGCAAAGCAAAATCTTGCCGTGGCGGAGACTAAGTGATTTTTTAACAACGATTGGTGCGCGAGAATCCGAAGTAGACGAACCAAATTCTAGTATCATTAGCGATTTAAAACGAGTTGAGCCTATTTTATGTGTTGAGTTTGAGGCTTATCCAGAAGCGAAGTTGCTTATGGCTTTAGATTTAAAGGTTTTAGTGAAACGGCATGGCTCATTTAAAGCGGTCGCTTGTTTAATTGGCGCGTCAGAAGCATTTGTAAGGCAAAAATCCGTTAAACTTGAGTAAATTCAATTAAATATTAGTATTTACAACGTATTAACAATGTTGTATTATTAGTCATGGAATTTGAGTGGGACGACGCCAAAGCAGAGGGTAACTTTAAAAAGCATGGCGTCAGGTTTTCTGAGGCAGTTACTATTTGGCTAGATGAAACTTCTGTTGAAATATCTGATATTGAACACTCTTCGCAGGAAGAACGTTGGATCAGATTAGGGATATCGCGAAAAGCCAACTTACTTGTCGTTGTTTACTGTGAAAAAACTGAAGACGACCGAATTAGAATTATCTCTGCGCGACCCGCTACAAAAAATGAATCGAAACAATATAATTCGAGGTGATTTATGAAAAATGAATACGATTTTTCCAAAGCAAAAAAAGCTAAGAAGGCAAAAGATATCAAAGTTATCAAAACTTTTAGGCTTGATCCTGAGGTTATCGAATGGCTTGAGTCTGAGGGTAACAAGCAGAGTATGGGATATCAAACATTTCTAAATTGGTTTCTAAAAAAATCTATGGATGACCATGAATCATTTGAGGATCGCTTAGAAAAACTTGAGCAGACGGTCTTTCGAAAAAAAGCCTGATATTGC
>JAYTFA010000004.1:0-8121 GCA_043734765.1 Pseudobdellovibrio sp.
CCGGAAATCATTACAAATGAAGTTCCGGGATAAAGTGGTACGGCCTGTGTTAAAACTTCAATGCCATCCATTTTCGGCATCCAAATATCTAAAAAGCAGATATCCGGCGAAAAGCTTTTAAGCACTGTAAGCCCGGAAGGACCGTCTGGGGCAGCCAGAACTTCGTAACCATCGTCACGTAAGCTTTCAGACAAGACCTCCCGAATCGGCGATTCATCGTCTATGATTAAAATTCTCAGTTTATTTTTTTGTGCATGAAGTTCCATATTAAACTCCTTCTAATGGTAAAATAGGTATTTCAATATACATTTTAGTACCTTTGTTTTGATTCTCTAAAACTCTGATAATGCCGCCATGATCTTCGATAATACTCTTAACAATCGGAAGGCCCAACCCCGTGCCTTTTTCTTTAGTTGAGAAATAGGGTTCAAATACACGCACTCGATCGCGCGGCGAAATTCCTATACCGTTATCAGATATTGAAATCTTGAGAATCTGTTGCTGTCGATTGTACTCGGTCTGAATCGTGATTTTAGCCTCGGGTTCATTTTGAATGGCGGCAATAGCATTGTCGATCAAATTTATAAAAACACGCTTTAACTGACCGGGGTCAAATTTAAATTCCGGGACATTTCTGTCAAAAATCAGTTCAAATTTAATATGCGATTGCGTATCTGCATAGACCTGTGCCGCTTTACTTAAAATTTCATTTATATTCCCCGGAACGGTCTTAATCTGAGGAAGTCTCGCGAACTGACTGAATTCGTTAACCAACACTTTCATGTCATCGACCTGAGTCACAATCATTCTGATCGAGTCCTGAAAAGCGGGATCGGTAATCTGGGCTCCGAATTTTTTTGCCAGTCTCTCTGCCGAAAGCCGTATGGGGGTCAGAGGATTTTTAATTTCATGTGCGATTCTGCGCGCAACTTCTGTCCATGCCGCGGCTCTTTGCGCATTCACAATGGCGGTCATATCATCAAACACCATAATGCGTCCGATTTCTTTATTTTCTTCATCCTTCAGAATTGAAATATGAACTGATAGCGGATAAGTTTCTGCCCCTACCGTAATGCGAATTTCTTTCTGTAATGAAACCAGGGAATTCTCCTGCATGGACCGAATGATTGTTGAAAAAATATTATAATTTTCTTCACTTAGCAACGATCTCACCTGTTTTCCGACACTTCCGACAGGGTCAATCTGCAATAACTCTCCGGCTCTTCGATTGACTGTGGTCATGTGACCGGTCATATCCACTGATATAACGCCGGCGCTGACATTTTTTAAAACAATCTCAACATAGTGAGTGTACTGGTTTAAATTTTTAATGGTCTGCTGCAGCTCAAGCTCTGAAGACGAAAGGTTTCCGATCATCTGATTAAAACTGCCGATTAAACTGTTGATTTCTTCACTTCCTGATTCAATTTCCAATCGCGAGTAATCTCCTGCGGCCACTCTTTTTGTGGCACGACCTAATTGAACCAGGGGAATGGCCAACTGACGTGCCAGGTAAAAACCGAACCAAACGGCAGCGAAAATAATAACCAGAGTCATTACGATCAGCATGATAAAATAGATGGACCTAAGCGGGTATTCGACCAGAGAGTTATTATGAAACTCCTGATACGCGCCAACGATATCATCAAATTTTGAACCGGGAGTTAAATTTAAAAACTTAGTAACAACAACAACGCCCGTGTGCTTTTTTTTCTCTACGGGCACCATGATCCGCAAGAGGTTGTAATCGCCGAACAGCTGAATCGTGCTGGCTTCATCCCGATTTGAAATTCCTTTTTGTAAAAATTCGAGATTCAGGGGTGGAATGGTGTCTGAGTTCAGTTCTTCATCCTGTGAAACAACCCGACTGCTGACAATATCATCGTAATATTCAATGGCATCCAACTTGTATTGATTTCTCAATTTATCGAGCTGAACTTGTCTGGGAATACCGTGAATTTTAATAATTTCACGTGAGGCCAGACGCGAATACTCGTATCCGCGTTTTTTTTCGTTTGAAATAAAAGTGTCAATAACCTCGGAAGCATTTCGCAGCACCGACAACATCCGCTGCGAAAACCATTTTTCGAAACTGCTATTTAAATAAAATACCGAAATCGTAAAAACCAATAGTGTGGGGATAACTGAGAAGGAAACAAAAGAAATCATGAGCTTGGATTTAAGACTTGAGCCGAATATCTTGCCCCGTCGTTCGATAAATACTTTCACAACATTCCGAAAAATCAGGAACAGCAGTAAAAGAATCAGGATTAAGTTTACATTCACTAGCCCGATAAAAAACAAAACATGCGTTGAAGGAAGATTTTGTCCGGATCTGAAAATATAAACTTCAAGACCTACCAAAAAAGCCAATAGTATTGAAATGGAAAAAATGGAGAGAATTTCACGATTCCTTTTGCGCAGCTCCCGTACTCTCTCTGAATTTAATTTTTCATTTATTTTTTTTAAAATCATAGATTTTTCTGAGCGCTTTTCCGATAATTAATTAAATCTTCGACTGTGCCGATTTTAATGCGGAAACGATCTGCAAATTTTTGCAGATCGGCGCCTTTGGCGGCATCGCCCTCTTCGTCCATAATTTCACAGGCCACTGCTGATGCGTTCAGGTTACAAAGTACTGCCAGATCGACCCCGGCCTCTGTATGACCGGCTCTTTCTAGAACTCCGCCGGCTTTTGCCTTTAGAGGAAATACATGCCCAGGGCACGAGATATCCAAGTGGGTGGCTGTCGGGTTAATGGCCACGCGGATTGTGTGAGCTCTGTCTTTTGCCGATATTCCCGTGGTAATTCCATGACTGGCTTCAATTGAGTAGGTAAATGCGGCATGGTTGAGATTTGACTTGTGGAGATCGGATTCGAGCATTGGAAGCTTCAGTCGTTCGATTTGCTTCGGCTGCATTGCCAGATAAATCAAGCCACGGGCTTCTTTAGACATAAAATTAATTTTGGCTGCATCGATAAACTCAGCGGCCAAAATGAGATCGCCTTCGTTTTCACGTTCTTTATCATCAACTAGGATAACAAAATGCCCGGATTTAAAGTCTTTAAGAATCTCTTCGATAGAGCTAATGTGCATGATCAGTAATATCTAGCACAGGCCACTTTAGATTGTGGCCTTTGTCGCAAGGCATTATGGGTTATTGCCCCTAAAAACTCAGGCCGGCTCCACCTGTTATAGTTATAAAATAATTTAGATCATCACGTTTAGTTTCGTTGCGATTCGAATCGAGCTGAACCTTATCGTATTTCAAATACTTTGCTCCGATTCCTACACCAAAACGGCCTAACTGCAGACCGGCGCCGGCTTCACCGAATAAAGCATTTTTTTCAGAAGGATCGGCCCATCTATAACCGGGACCAGCGAAAAGTTTTACGCCGCCGCCGTCAAACTGATTGTTCAGGATAAAACGCACACTGGAGTCTACCCCTGTCAGATCCTGCCCGGCTGAGCTGAAGCGTTTGAAGGCCGCGTTTCTCCAGGTGAGCCAGTCTGTAAAATTCATATTCAGACCCAAATGAATTTCGGAGTAAGTTTTTCCGTTGTAATTTCCCGACGAGCCCGAGATATCGATATTAAAAAACGGACTGCTTCTGGGTGGGGTCGTATTCGAATTCAGGTGCTGGGCCAAAATATTTTGCGACAGAAACAAAATCAACGCTGAAAATAAAAATTTTATTTTCATTCGAATACCAGCACTTGATTTTTCAGGTCTACAACTACTTTCGATTTACCTTTAAATTCCTGTGCAATTATTTTTTTGGCCAACGGATTTAATATCTCAGACTGAATGAGGCGCTTAAGCGGCCTTGCGCCGAACTGAGGATCAAAGCCTTTTTCGGCCAACCACTGACAAACAACATCTGAAAATTCGATTTCAATCTGTTTTTCTTTCAATCTGGAAATAACAGCCCTGAGCTGAATCTTTACGATATGAATCATATTTTTCATTTCAAGAGAGTTAAATTCAATAACGTCATCAATCCGATTTAAAAATTCAGGTCTGAAGGCCTGCTTGAGCGCGGCCTGAATGGCTGCAGAGCCCTGACCGGAGCCTAAATTTGATGTCATCACAATAATCGTGTTTTTAAAATCTACTGTGCGTCCTTGACTGTCCGTTAAGCGTCCTTCGTCCAATACCTGCAGTAATACATTGAAAACATCGCCATGGGCCTTTTCAATTTCGTCGAACAGAACGACAGAGTAGGGTTTACGTCGGACGGCTTCAGTTAACTGTCCACCCTCTTCAAAACCCACATAGCCCGGAGGCGCTCCGATCAGGCGTGATACCGAATGCTTTTCCATATACTCACTCATATCAATGCGCACAATAGATTGGGGATCATCAAAAAGGAAATCAGCCAATGCCTTTACAGTTTCGGTTTTACCGACGCCCGTAGGGCCCACAAAGATAAAGCTACCCATGGGTTTATTGGGATCTGAAATCTCCGCTCGGGATCTGCGGATCGCATCGGAAATAACCTCGAGGGCACGGTCCTGTCCGATAACCCGCTTCTTTAATTCCTGTTCCATTTTTAGAAGCTTTTGTGTTTCGCTCTCAAGCATTTTTGAAATCGGTATCTTGGTCCATTTAGAAATAATTTCAGCGATATCTTCGGCGTCAACTTTTTCTTTAAGTATGGCCGATTTATTATTTTTAATGCTTTCCTCAAGAAACTTTAACTTCTTTTCCAGTTCCGGAAGTTTACCATATTTCAGTTCTGCCGCTTTTTCAAACTGCGCTTCACGCTCGGCTTTAGAAATAAAATTTTTGACCTCTTCAATTTCAGACTTAATTTTTTTAACATTATCAATTTGATTTCTTTCAGATTGCCATTGCTCTCTTTGCGCCTGCAAATCTTTCGTTAAGATCGCGAGCTCCGCCGAAATCTTTGATCGGCGATCCTGAGAGAGCACATCCGTTTCTTTTTTCAAGGCTTCAAGTTCGATTTTCAGACTTAATACTTTTCGTTCAATCTCGTCAATGGCCTCCGGCACACTTCGATTTTCAATGGCCAGCTTACTGGCTGCTTCGTCAATGAGATCGATGGCCTTATCAGGTAAAAACCTGTTGGTGATATAGCGGTGCGAAAGCTTTGCGGCTGCCACGATTGCCGAATCGGTTATTTGCACAGCGTGATGAACTTCATACTTCTCTTTGAGCCCGCGCAAAATAGTTATGGTTTCCTCGACCGTGGGTTCATCCACCAGTACGGTTTGAAATCTCCGCTCGAGAGCTGCGTCTTTTTCGATGTGGAGCCGGTATTCGGTCAATGTTGTGGCTCCGATACATCGTAAATCCCCGCGCGCCAGTGCCGGCTTCAGGAGTTGACCGGCATCCATGGCGCCTTCGCCCTTGCCCGCGCCGACCAATGTGTGCATTTCGTCAATAAATAAAATTATTTCTCCGGCGCTTTCAGTGACTTCTTTGATAACAGCCTTGAGTCTGTCTTCAAATTCACCTCTGTATTTTGCTCCGGCGATTAAGGATCCGATATCAAGAGACATCAGCTTTTTCCCGATTAAATTTTCAGGAATATCTTTTTTAATGATTCGAAGGGCCAAGCCTTCTGCAATGGCCGTCTTTCCGACTCCGGGCTCACCTATAAGGACAGGATTATTTTTAGTTCTTCTCGATAAAACCTGAACAACTCTTCTGATTTCTTCATCACGACCGATAACTGGATCAAGCTTGCCGGCTTGAGCCAACTCGGTCAGGTCGCGGGCATATTTTTTCAGAACTTCATACTGGTTTTCGGGTTCTTCGTTTGACACTTTTTTATTTCCTTTTATTTTTTTGAGAGCTTCGGTTACGGAATTGAGCTGGATACCGGAGTCTTTAAAAATATTTTTAATCTCCGCATCGCCCGACTTTAACATGGCTAACAAAAAATGTTCGGTTGACACCAATTCGTCGTTATTTTTTTTAGCTTCGTCTTCTGCATCTTTAAATATTTTTTGCAGGCGATTGCTTGCGTAAACCTGTTGAGGAGCCGTACCTAACCTGGCCATTTTTGAAAAAGACTTAGCAAGTGCTGTTAATACGACCTTGGGCTTAACCTGCGCTTCTTCGAAGATACGGGGCACAAGACCCCCTTCTTGCTCAATGAGTTCAGACAATAAGTGTTCTGGCTCTACCACGCTATGCATGGAGTTTTCAGCAAGCTTTGCTGCGGACTGCATAGCTTCCTGGCTTTTTCGTGTCATTTTTTGAACATCATCCGCCACTTATGAATTCTCCTACACTAAAGATGAGTTATGTGTATAATTTGTCAATGCAACCTAAGGCAGAAAAGAATAAAAAAGCTTCTAAACGAATAGGCTCATCTATAAAAAAAGATGGCATTAACCCTGCCGCTTACAATGAGTACAAACTGCCGTACTCCTGCGAAGACTGCACCCACTTCAAACCATCCAATGAGTCCTGCACCTTGGGCTTACCCACCGAACAGCACTTAAAAAGAAATCAAATTATTTCCTACAATCTATCCGGAAAAGTAGCTCTTTGTCGCCTTCAAGAAATTGACTAGATCAAGACTCGACGGACGAATTAAGACGTGACTTGCGTCTGGAAAACCACGACTGAAGCATGATCTAGAAATTACTTTTTTGCCTGAATCTCTGTATTTTCTATCCTTGCGTCCTGTCAAGAACTCCCAATAAACCCCGATCAGTATTTATAAGAATAATGATGGGGCAGGATGTCTCAGAGCTGTGATGCTCGCATTCACGTTGAAAGGAGACCTCAAGGACGATTTTAAGGAAGATTAAAAAAATTAGGGATGAAAATTTTTGGAAAAAAAAATAATTGGCTCGGACGCTGATGAATAACTCAAGGAGGAACGAAATGAAACAACTTATAACTTAAAAAAATTAAAACGGAGTTTACAATGGGAATGAGAATTACAACAAACGTAGCAGCAATCAATACACAGCGAAATCTGGTTAACAGTCAAAGAAACATTCAGAATTCAATGGCGCAATTATCAAGTGGTTCGCGCATCAACAAGTCAGCCGACGACGCCGCCGGTTTAGCTATCTCAGAAAATATGAAAGCACAACTCAGGTCATCGGTACAGGCACGCAGAAATGCGAACGACGGTATCTCTTTAGTGCAAACGGCAGAAGGTGGCCTCAATGAAATCGCAAATATCACAACCCGTCTACGTGAACTAGGTATACAGGCCTCGTCTGACACAATTGGCGATAAAGAACGTGGATTCGTTGACGTGGAAGTACAACACCTCAAAGGAGAAATTGACCGTATTGCCAATACCGCAAGCTGGAACTCCACTAAATTGTTAGATGGTTCTACTCCAGTTTTTGACTTTCAGGTTGGTTTATACTCATCTATCGATGACAGAATAACTTTTGATTCAGCAAAAAATGTAGCCACGACTCAGGCTTTGGGTTTAGCGGATTTAGATTACACCACCAAAGAAGGTGCCCGCTTCGCATTATCAGCCCTTGACGAGGCCCAAAGTGAAGTCAGCGGCATGAGAGCCAATATCGGCGCAGTGCAAAATCGTTTAACTTCAACAGTTGATACCCTTGCAGTAACTGAAGAAAACTTAGCAGCAGCAAATTCACGCATACGTGATACTGATATTGCGGCAACTTCTTCTGAAATGGCAAGAAACAGTGTATTGCTACAAGCCGGAACAGCAACGCTTGTACAAGCCAATCAAATGAGTCAGTTAGCTCTTAAGCTACTTGGATAGTCTGAAGAGTAAAAAATAGGGAAAAGCCGCAACCTCAGGCCTAAAAACCTGAGGTTTTTTATTTATCGCATATAGCCAAAGCGAAATAAGACTTTTGTCGCCAACAAGGCAAATAAAGTAATTGCAAATACTTGCCCACAATTTCAAAAATCGCTAATCTTATGAGGTTAAAACCAAAAAAGGAAAAATTATGGCTAAAAAAAAGAAACCCACTGCTAAGAAAAAATCAAGTAAACCTGTAAAGAAAGCTGCCGCGAAAAAGACGGCTAAGAAAGTCGTAAAAAAATCTGCGCCGAAAAAAACACCTAAGAAAGTTGCTGCAAAAAAAGCGGCTCCGAAAAAGGCTGTCAAGAAAGTTGCGAAGAAAGCAGTCGCAAAAA
>JAYTFA010000005.1:0-3933 GCA_043734765.1 Pseudobdellovibrio sp.
GTAGGCTTCGCCGTCAAGCTCCGGTGAGTAGCCCTCTTTAATCAAGGCCATTGCTTTTTTTTCTTCTTTTGATTTCCAAGAAATGAACTCTTCAATTTCAGGATGATCCAGGTCAACACAAACCATTTTCGCGGCCCGTCTGGTAGTACCACCCGATTTAATGGCCCCGGCGGCTTTATCCAACACGTCTAAAAAAGAAATCAGGCCCGAGCTGGTTCCGCCTGAAGATAATAATTCGTACTTGGATCTGAGTTTAGAAAAATTTGTTCCGGAGCCTGAACCGTATTTAAAGAGTTTGGCCTCGGCCTTTAGTAATTCAAAAATAGATTCTAAATTATCTTCCACGGATTGAATAAAGCAGGCCGAAGTCTGCGGTCTGAGATAAGCATCATGAATCGGGATGATTCGGTTTTTTTTGTAATCCCAGACGAAGTGTTCGCTGTCTGATTTCAATTTATAGGTTTCTTTAAGGCCCAGGTTAAACCATACCGGAGAATTAAAAGCGGCTTTTTGCGAATAGAGAATATATTTAATTTCTTCAATGAAAATGTTTATATCTGTGTTGGATTTAAATAATTTTGAATTAATGGCTGCGGTTTTTAAACCCGAAGCTACCCTCTCAATTAAAGCTTCAATAGAGTTTTCGGCTTTAATGGATTTCCGGAAATACTTACTGGCAGCAATATCTATAGCCGTGTTGGACCAGCCCTCCGGGGCTTTTACGTTTTTCTTTTGAAAGTAAACTTCACCATCTACGCCCACAATCTGAGAGTCGTGGTGCTTCCATTTAAAGAGATCTCTGGCTTTTTTACCGTGAGCCACAAAATAAGAATTTATGGGTTTTTGCTTGTTAATCATCCTTTATAGCGTAACTCCGTTTAGGCTAAATTGGCTATATTGATTTTAAGGGTTTTTTGGGGGTAAAAAAGCCTTAAAATCATTTAAATGCCTATCCACAATCGGCTAAAAAGCGTATATAATAGTCCTATGATTAAAATTACCGAAAACGCCTCAAATAAAATTTTATCTTTAAAAACTGAAGATGGAAAATCAGCTGATGCCTTTTTAAGAGTCGAAGTAAAAAAAGGTGGCTGTTCAGGTCTTTCTTATAAAATGGATTTCGATACTCAACTTAAAGACGGCGATAAGGCCTTTGAAGCTTATGGCCAGCGAATTGTTGTGGATGCACAAAGTATTCTTTATTTATTAGGTATGGAGTTAGACTTTTCCGGTGGACTCAATGGAAAAGGTTTTGTTTTCAATAATCCCAATGCCACTAAAAACTGTGGCTGCGGTTCCAGCTTTAACGTTTAGGGTTTTCCGGCTTTTTCTGAGTTAAAATCATTGTATCATGAACCGCAGATAAATCTTTCTGATCCTTTTGTTTGAAGCCCTTAACTTTTTTATGAGTGTCTACTTTAGCCAACTGCTCACTTAGATCCACCGTTACACTTCCAAAGCAATGAACCTGGCAGCTGAGTCTGCGTCCGTCAATGTAGTAGCTTGTTCCGATCATATTAAGCTCGAGCTTACTCGGTTCGGGAATTGAGTTTTCACCCTCAATGATTCTGACCCGGCATTCGGCGCAGGTGGCAACGCCCCCACAAAGGGACTTAATCTTTAAGCCATTTTCAACAGCTATTTTCATTAAGGATTTACTGGGATCAACATCAACTTCAATATTTTGCGGGATAAATTTAATTTTCATTTAAGTAACCACTATCTTTATAAACTTTTTTTTGCCGGATTTAATAACGAAACTCTCACCTGACTTTAAATCTAATTTTAATTTTGCATCGGATATCTTCTGCTGATCAATCTGCACGCCGCCGCCGATAATTAAGCGCGTGGCTTCCCCGTTAGAGGCTGTAAGGCCTGATTGAGTCATTAATTGCACAAGCCCTAACTGGCCTTCGCTTGGTATTGTATACTCTTCAATTGTATCCGGTATTCCTTTGGATACAAATATGCGATCAAACTCTTCTTCGGCAGCCTTGGCCGCCGCCTGTGAGTGAAATCGCGCCACAAGGGTTTTGGCCAAGTTAACTTTGGCCTCCCGCGGGTGTATTTTTTTGGAAGCCACGTCCGCGATCAACTGTGCGAGTTCTTTGGGAGTAATATTAGTTAAAAGCTGATAATATCTGAACATCAGCTCATCTGAAATCCGCATGGTCTTACCGAACATCTCTTTTGAGGATTCGTTAACGCTGATGTAATTGTCTAACGACTTTGACATTTTATGAACGCCATCAAGGCCTTCTAAAATGGGCATCGTCAGTACGCACTGAGGCGCCTGTCCGTAAGAAGACTGCAGGTCGCGGCCTACCAACAGGTTGAATTTCTGATCGGTACCGCCGAGCTCTAAATCGCTTTGCAGCACCACTGAATCATAACCCTGGCAGAGCGGATAAATAAATTCATGCAGATAAATAGGCGTGTTGGCTTTGTAACGTGTGGTAAAATCTTCGCGTTCAATCATTTGCGCAACGGTGTACTTTGCCGATAATTTTATAAAATCGATGGACGTGAGCTTAAGCAGCCAACTGGAATTATAAACAATTTCTGTTTTTTCGGGATCTAATATTTTAAATATCTGAGAAGCGTAACTCTTGGCATTTTCTTCAATTTCTTCGCGGCTTAAAATCGGGCGAGTGGTGTTTCGACCTGATGGATCGCCGATTAAAGCCGTAAAATCGCCGATAAGAAATTGCACCTTATGACCTAAATCCTGAAGAGTTTTAAGTTTATTGATAACCACCGTGTGTCCGATATGAATATCCGGACGACTTGGGTCCGCACCGAATTTAATCCTGAGCGGTTTTTGTTTTTCATAACTCATTTTCAACTTTTTTAAAAAATCCGCATCGCTGATAAAATCAACTGTGCCGAATTTAATTAACTCAAGTTGCTCTTCGGGTCGTTTCAGCATTATCTCGCAACCTCAACTGAACGGGTTTCACGAACGATGGTAACCTTAACCTGTCCTGCGTGCGGCAATTCACGTTCAATTTTTTTAACGATATCACGGGCCAGCATGATGCTTTGATCATCGGTAACCCGGGAGCTTTCCACCAGCACGCGCACTTCGCGTCCGGCTTGTACGGCTACCGATTTTAAAACGCCATCAAAAGAGTTGGCTATACTTTCAAGATCTTTTAAGCGGTTGATGAAATTATCCATCTGCTGTCTGCGGGCACCGGGTCTTGCGTTGGATAAAATACTGGCGGAACTTACGATCCAGGCCAGAGTTGAATTCGGTTTTTCATCGCCGTGATGCGCGCGAATAGCGTGACAAACATCATCAGACTCGCCGTATTTTTTCGCGATTTCAGATCCCACAACAGCGTAATTTCCCTCGAATGTGTGATCTGCAGCTAAACCTAAGTTATGCAAAAGACCTGCGCGCTTGGCAATTTTGATGTTGGATCCGATTTCAGAGGCTAATAGCCCCGAAATATGTGCCACTTCCAAAGCGCTGTTCAGAGCGTTCTGTGCGTGTGTACTGCGGTACTTAAGGCTGCCGATCATTTTAGTCAGTTCGTTATGAAGTTGAGTAATACCTAATTCAAGTACAACTTTATCGCCTTCTTCTTTCATGGACTTAGCTAATTCGGTTTTTTGTTTTTCAACAACTTCTTCGATACGCGCCGGATGAACGCGTCCGTCTTCCATTAATTTATCAATTGTACGACGGGCCAATTCACGGCGAATCGGATCGAAACCGGAAATCACAATCGTTTCCGGGGTGTCATCCACGATCAAATCCACTCCGCACAATGCTTCGAGAGTACGGATGTTACGGCCTTCGCGCCCGATGATTTTTCCCTTCATTTCATCTGAAGTTAAACTCATCACAGAAACAGTTCTTTCAGATGTAAACTCTGAAGCAAAACGGGCCATGGCACGGGCTAAAATATTACGGGATTTTTTATC
>JAYTFA010000006.1:0-4405 GCA_043734765.1 Pseudobdellovibrio sp.
CTATTCAGCGAGTTGGATGGATCTGCTTCGCTGTCGACTTTTTTCAGTTCAACATCGACCGGATTCACCAAACCCGGATCTTTACCGAAACTCGGTTTAACTTTTCTGTTTGCAACCTGTTCGGCAAATCTATTGTAGACATTTTTACCGGTATCTTTATCGCCGAACAAAGTTTCAATTTTGCGTTTGTTCTTGCCCGGTTCAGCCGGCTTCTGGTGAATAGATATTCGGATAAATCCGATAATTTTTTCCTGATCGGCTTCGCCTTTTTTATCTTTTACCGAAACGCTGCCGTTCAGAGTGTTGCTGTTCTGCTCAAACGACGCATTTATTTTTGCCGAAATAATTTCAAGACGGTCTTTTGCCACTTTTTGTGCGGTGGCTTCTTTTTTATCGGCCATAGACTGTATAAACAGAGCGGAGGTGATCTTAACCTCTGAATCCTGAAGGCCAGAGGTGATCTGAGTTAGTCTTGTCATCACTTCGATAAACTTAACATTTGGCTGGGCTGTGCCCTTTTCAAATAAATAGTAATCCGGAATATCAAAATCAAAACCATCCTGCGATATATTTACATTTTTTGCATTGTCAGTCATTTTGTCGGCCATAAATGCGGCTACAACTTTTGCAGATCCCATATCCAATATGTTAGGAGTTTTATCTGCCGGCTCTAAAAAACTCTGAAAAGCTTTGAAAGGTTCGTTAACCAAATCCAGAAAAAGTTTTTCAAGAGTGATTTCGGCTCCGAAGTTCTGAAAGTTATATTCAATCATGGAAGGTGTGGAGAAATAATCCGACACCGCTTTTTTGGTGTCTTCCGTTTGTCCGAGTAGCCACATCACCAAGAAAAAGGCCATCATCGCCGTCATAAAATCCGCAAGTGCAACCTTCCACGAGCCGCCATGATAGCCGCTCTGTTGCACGTATATTTTTTTAATGACTATTGTCTGTTTCTTTTGAGCCACGGAATCCTCTTATTTAATTAGGCTGCTGCCTTTTTAATTTCTTTCGTTGCTTTATCTAATTCATCAAAACTCGGACGCTCTTCCGGCATTACGGCACGGCGAGCATACTCAACGCATACAAGTGGAGGCGCACCTCTTTGTAAAGCCACCATCGCGGCTTTGATACAATGTAAGAATCGGCCGTCTGCTTCCACATCCGCAGCTATTTTAGTAGCTGTAGGACCAATTAAA
Source organism: Pseudobdellovibrio sp. (assembly GCA_043734765.1). Classification (GTDB taxonomy): domain Bacteria; phylum Bdellovibrionota; class Bdellovibrionia; order Bdellovibrionales; family Bdellovibrionaceae; genus Pseudobdellovibrio. The sequence continues at coordinate 1,197 of JAYTFA010000006.1, forward strand.
CCATATGCACCAAAAACCCCTAACATTGTTCCGATCAAAGCCGAAGCCACAAGGCCTCCGATTTTTTCGATCCCTTCTGTTAAGTGAGCCATTGTTTTAACAATACCCAGAACGGCGGCCACAATACCCAAGCCCGGAAATCCATCCGCCACCATTTGCACGGCATGCTGTGCCATGTGTTCTTCAGCATGAATGGCCCTGATATCGCCGTCCATTAGATCATCCACATCGTAAGGCGATAAATCCGTCGACAATGTCATTTTCATGGTGTCGCAGATAAAAGCAATAGCGTGGTGATTTTTCATTACGGAAGGATAAGCTTTAAAAATATCGCTCTGTTCCGGATTTTCAATATGCTTTTCCACACCTTGCGGACCTTCTTTTCGGAATGTCTGAAAAAGTTGAAACAACATCTGCAATAAATCCAGATAGTCTTTTTTCTGAGGTCCTTTAGCCGTCATGGCTCTGAAAGAAAGCCTGAATCCTGCTTTGATGACTTTCATTGGATTACCAATGATGTAACCGCCAAGGGCTGCTCCACCAATGATCATCATTTCAAGAGGGGCTGCTTTTAAGAAAAGTGACATATGCCCGCCGGCTAATAAATAACCACCGAACACCATACCGAATACGATTATAATACCTACAAATCCCATTTGTGACCTCTTCTACATAATTCTGTTCGGTTATTTTGAGACACGAGTTAACTAGACCCTGTATAATCTAGAAATAAGTCGAGTTTGATCTGCGCCCAAAGACGCCGTATATTAAGGTATGAACAACAGACCGACCCCTTTACATCTTATATCGACCTTCGTATTCGCCATTTTTATGTCGACCTTGGTGCATGCGCAGGATTTAGCAATCACTTCTGTCAGTTTGGCCAAACCCTGGCAGTCCAGTGCCACTCAGAATGTTATTTTGGAAGCCGTACTTCCGAAAAAATTTCATGCCTACACCGATCAATTCAAAATCCTGAATATCAAGCCCGAAGGTTTTCGAATCGGGGAAATTAAGATCAAGCCTGAAGTCGAATTTTATGATAAATTCAGCAAAAAAAAGCGCACGGGAATTTTAGAAAAAGGCAGCATCACTCTTTTGATTGAAGCTTCGGATATAATTTCGGATCCTAATCAGAAAGTAAGTTTTGATTTACGCCATCAGATCTGCAGCGAAAGTGTTTGTTTTTTGCCGAAAAGCATTTCGATCGAAGTCAATACCGCACAAATCAGTAATGCAAATGAAGTTTTAACAGCGCCGGTTAAAGAGAGCTTCTCTTTACTGAAGTCATTCGAGCAGACTCTGCAGACAAGTCTGCTCTTGTCGTTTCTTTCGGTATTTATTGCAGGAATACTCACCAGCTTTACTCCGTGTATTTTTCCGATGCTTCCGATTACAATTTCCATTCTCGGCTATCATGCCGATCAAAAAAGTCGTTTTCATAATTTTTCGCGCGCGCTTATGTATGTTTTGGGAATTGCCGTTACTTACTCTACCTTGGGAGTTATTGCTGCCTTAACCGGAAGTCTTTTCGGTTCGGCGCTCACAAATAAATATGTTCTGTTTGCGCTCGTAATTTTGTTTTTCAGTATGTCACTCAGTATGTTGGGAGTTTTTGAATTGCAGTCGCCCGCATTTATCCGAAATCGCCTGGGCACCGGAAAAAGCCATGGGTTGGGTGGCGCTTTTATCATGGGAATGGTGGCCGGAATTGTAGCTAGCCCGTGCGTGGGGCCCGTGCTGGTTTCAATATTAAGTTATGTTTCCACCACGAAAAATGTTTTGCTGGGCTTCAGTTTGCTTTTTACATTTGCTATGGGCCTCGGTCTGATTTTTATCGTTATCGGAGTCTTCAGTTCGGCCCTCAGATTACTACCGAAATCAGGCCGGTGGATGGAATTTATTAAAAGTATTCTGGCCGCAGGGATGATGGGTGCCGCACTTTATTACGCTCAGTTTCTTTTGGATGAGCGCTGGTGGACCGCCCTTCTCGCAACCAGTTTTATATTTGCTTCTATCTGGGAAGGCGCATTTAATTTCACCGACAAGAGACGTATCCGTCGCGGTTTTCTGATTGCGGTATTTATTTTTTCCACTTCGATTTTGGTCGCAGTTGTATTCAAACCCGAGCTCCTCAGTCGGTCCTTTCAAGCTCACGTCAATGAAACAACTTCAGGTTCAGTAACCTGGGCCGCCTATTCAGACGAAGCCCTGATTGAGGCCCAAAAGGAAAATAAGCCTGTGATGATCGACTTTTTTGCCGAATGGTGTGGCGCCTGTCACGAGCTGGCGGACAAAACTTTTTCTACTGAGGATTTTAAGGTGCTCTCTCGCGACTTCAGGCTCCTTAAATTCGATGCTACAGAAGATAACGAGCAAATTTCACAGGTTCTCAAAAAATATCAAGTGAAAGGCTTGCCAACCGTCCTATTTATCAATAGAAATGGCATTCTACTAAACGAACTGACTTTTACTCAATTTCTGGAAATGAATGAGCTGAAGCCAAAAATGCAGGAGGCTCTCAAGTGAGCGAAATTAATTTAATCCGTCTCAACAAACTTTTGGCAGAACGCGGATTAGCCTCAAGACGTGGCGCCGACAAAATGATCACTGAAGGCATGGTGGTTGTTAACGGTAAAAAAGTATACGAGCTAGGTATTAAAGTTAATCCCAATAAGGATAAAATTTTTGTTGATGGCAAGCCTATTAAAAATAAAGCCGAAAATATTTATATTATGTTTAATAAGCCGAAAAACGTAATCACTTCCATGAGCGATCCTTTAGAAAGACCAACTGTGGCGGATTTCATGGGTGAGTTGCCGGTGCGGGTATTTCCGATCGGTCGTCTTGACTGGGAAAGCGAAGGCTTACTGGTGTTAACAAACGATGGTGATTTCGCGCAAAAAGTGATGCACCCGAAAAGCGAAGTAACAAAAACATATCATGTCAAACTTGAAGGCCAGCCGCAGGAATACCAGATCAAAAAACTGTTATCCGGCGTTTCCATTCCGGGCGGTCGTGTTAAAGCCAAACATGTTGAAAAACTGAAAATGGCTAAAACCAAGTCTAAAAAAACGTCTGAAAAAAATGACTGGTATAAAATTATTATCACTGAAGGTAAAAACCATCAGGTTCGTGAAATGTTCAAAAAAATCGGTTTTGATGTGCTTAAGCTTCACCGCGTAGCTATCGGAAAACTCCGCATCGGC
>JAYTFA010000007.1:0-4281 GCA_043734765.1 Pseudobdellovibrio sp.
TAGCTCTCAAAAATATAAGCAAAAGGCTAAAGTTGTGATCTTACAGGTGCCGGTCTCACACCAAAGTCGTGGTCCAAAAGTCTTAATAAGGTCTATCCCCATCCTTAGTTTTTAAGTATTCACCATTGTTCTTCTATACTGATAGCCAGAGTTCTTTGTTTGCCACTGGAGGCTTCAGTGTTAGTAAGGTTTTTTTGGTTTTTGGTTATCGGATTGCTGTTAGCAAGTTGTATCAGTACTTACCGGTTACCGAGCTCGGTGGAACAGGTTTACAACAATGGCGATATTCAGCAGGGTTTGTTGTTGGCGGCTCAGAATAATATTTTGTTCAATATTCCTGAAGCAACTACGCGAGAGTTTGAAAAATCCGAAATAGACCAGAAATGCCGTGAAGTTAAAGAGCCACTCTGGTCGGATAAATTATCCGGATATCTAAATGAATTTAAAAAACGTCCGGAGTTGTTGTCGCGGTTTCATGTTATTGAAATGAAGCGTGCAGATAAGGCCGATGTTTTAATCCAGAAAGATCTGGATGGTGCGGTTACGCTTTCGATTCAGTTTGTTAAGCTCGAAAATCACTCTAAAGTTGGCGTGCAGACAAAAATTCCGTGCCGGTCTTCGGTGGCTGAATATTTAGGGCGCGAAATTGTTAATACCGACTACCAGTTTCCGATTACTGATAAATTTGTAATGGCCTTGCAGAATCTGCCGGAAAAAAAAGAATTGTCGCGTTTTCAGTTTTCAAACAGTTTTTTAAGTTATCTGGCCGAGCGCGGAGCTATTTTAAAATTTTCGCATGAGATGTCTTTTGAAAAAACTTCGCAGGGAAAATACGTAATGGCCGAGCTGCTAAGCAAGCTAGCCGCTGATGTTAAGCAGCCTTTTTATCAGCATGTTAATTACTGGTTTAAGCAGATCAATTCCCAGAGCACGCAGGCGCATTTAATTCAGATGTTTGCACTGTTGCAGGATAAAGATTTAAAAGCCGGTGTGCGGGTGGATCTACGCGGTGAAAACTCGCAGCGAGTATTAGGAGAGTCAGATTTAACTTATTTGTATATTACTTATAATATTTATAATGATCGGGTAAATTCGGTAAATCTTCCACAACTTGAAAAATGCCTGCAGAATTTTACCGAAAACATGAGCGGAGTAGGTTTCCGAAAACCGGCCACCCGTGAAAAAGAAAGCTACTTACGCCCGGGCTACACCTGCGTGATCGGCGCTGAAGTAGCTAAGTAGTCGCAAGGTAGCTGGCACCTTCGGATTACTTCTTCGGGGCTTCGAGTTCGGTGATCACGTCTTTTAATTTATACAGCATAAATAATCCCGGAAAGCCCATCAGGGTTGAAAATATGAAAAACTGGCTCCAACCCATGGCGACCGCTAAAACGCCGGCCAGAGGGCCCACCCAAACGCGGCCCACGGCTGAAAATGCCGACAGCAGGGCGTATTGAGTTGCGGTGAATTTCTGATTACAGAGTGCCATTAAAAAGGCCACAAAGGCTGCGGTTCCCATTCCACCCGTAATATTTTCGGTGCCCACTGCAAAAAGTAAAAGCCAATCTACATTGGTGGATTCTTTCAGGGAAACAATCACAAGATCAAAGGCAGGAAGCGGAAACGATCCCCACGCGCCTTTGCCTAAAACGGCAACGAGCCACAAACTCAGGATCGTAATAGTCTGTAAAAAACCGAATACCAACAGCGAACGATAAAGACCCATTCGCATCATCAGTGCGCCACCCAAAATAGCGCCACCGATAGTAAGCCACATTCCGATTAATTTTATAACTACGCCGATTTCGGCCTGCGCAAAGCCCGCACCTTTAATTAAAAAAGGCGTCATGAGCGAGCCGGCAAAAGCGTCTCCGAGTTTGTATAAAATAATTAAAGCTAAAAAGCTTGCGGCCCCTTTCATGCTGAAATAATTGGCCAGCGAAACATTAAGAGTTTCAAATTTTGCTTTTTTAGAAGCCCACCAGCCCAGTGGAACCGTAAATACAATTCCGAACAGCAGTGAAAGTAAATCCGCCCATTTTTTTAAATCCGGATTGGCTTTTCCCTCTTCAAGAACCGGAAACAATGGGGATAACAATGCGGAAGACAAAGGAGCCGCTAAGCGTTTGGTAAACTGATACCCGATCACAACCACAATGACTAAAGCAAAAAACCCGAGCAGATCATTTTTAGCATTACTGGTGGGAGCCTGCATATTTTTCGGAAGAGCCGGAAGAAAAACTAAAGAAATTACAGCTGCAACCATCATGATACAAGCCATAACAACATAAATATGCGGCCAGTTCCAGCCATTGCCGTTTACGGGATCGGCCCATACAAAGGCAATTCCACCGGAAACAATCATCGCTAAACGATAACCGAAAACGGTAAGTGAAGATCCGATGCCGCGTTCACTTGGAACTAAAATATCGGTTCTGTAAGCGTCGACCACCACGTCCTGCGAAGCCGATAAAAAGGCCACCAGCACGGCTAAAAGAGCAATGGCCTGTGTATTCTGGCTCGGAGAAAAACTCGACATCAAAACAAGCGCCGCTGCAATTGCAACCTGCGACAACACCAGCCAACCTCTGCGTCTGCCTAAAATCGGCAGTTCAAATCGGTCCATCAGCGGAGCCCATAAAAATTTAAAAGTATAAGGCAATCCAACTAAGCTGAAAAAACCAATTGTAGAAATATCCACGTTTTCCACTGTGAGCCAGGCCTGGAGCGACTGTCCGGTCAGTGCTAGCGGCAGGCCGCTGGCAAATCCTAAAATCAAGATGGCAATTAATCTCCAGGTGGTCGAACTTCTGATCGATTCAATTTTTGAACTAAAAAGCATGCGTGTTTACATCCTTTCGCATTTTCCAGAGCAATTGACTGATAAAAGGTCTGCGTGTTTCCCCGGTAGTGACCATAAGAAGTTTTGTAATTTTTAAATTAGTGGGATCGGTTAAAAGTAAAATCAGCATTTCCTGAATGTAATTGGTGTTAAGCGTAACGTAGTTATCAGTACCCACGCCTAAATTAACATTCTTTTTTTCCCACCACGAAAACGGATGATCTTTGTAATCTCTGAATTTTCCGGTCAGTTTATTATTTGAAGACGGTAAAGTAATCAGGGCCACGCCTTTTTGAATGAGCCGGTTTAAAACGTCGTGCTGATATTGCTCCACATCGCGGGCTGTATGAAATTTGGCTTTTAAAAATTGGGTGCGATCAGTTTCGCTGAGCAATTCACCGGAAAGAAGTTTTTGCAGAATCGGGCGGTAGTGGCCCCAGTTCAGCTCAATGAGCTCTTTGTAATCAGTCGCGTTGGGTTCAACGGGCTTGCCTGAAATGTTATTTAAAATTACGCGCTGGTAGAGCTGATGAAAATACAGATTCGGATTGATACCCAGGCTTATACCGTGCTCGAGCGCATCGATATGCCAGATATTCATGGCATTATCCACCGCCTGAATGCCTTTTTTAAGTGTATGCCAGGTTTCGCCGTGATGAGATTTTATTTTAAAACCGCGAAATTGCAATTTTCTGAAACCGTGTTGGAGTTCTGTAAAATGCTCTTTGCGGTACATTTCTTTTTCGTCACCGACCGTATCAACCTCGTGCAGATGTGCCGCCAGCTCCGGATATTTATCAATGAGCGCCAGAATTTCATCGATCTGATACATGAAATGCTCTTTGCGGGTGGCAAACTTGCCTTCATCAAAATAATTTATTTCTTTTCTGAATGAAGGCGAAAGCGTAAATCTGAAATCTTTGTGTTCCGATTGAAATTTTTTAAAACCTTCGTACAGGCCCATGACCACATCTTCAGACGTGACCTGATCCAAACCCGGAATTTTATCATCCGATTTTGAAGTGGCGCGGTTCATCATAAACTTTAAGCGGATTGAACCCACATTCTGTTTTTTATAAAGTTCTGAAGCCATATGATAAGCGGCTTCGGCGTGAGCCTCGCGCGAAATAAAAAGCAGGCTGGCTAAAAATAAAATCTTTAAATAAGTTCCGAAGCCTTCATCTTCTTTAAGACGGATCAGTTTATCTACGTCTTCAACCGAAGTAATAGGCCAGGCGGTATCGCCGTAAACATTTTTAATTTTTTTCTCGTAAATGGCGCGGTTGGGACCTTCCAGCATGGGCTGCAGTTTGCTCCAGATAAATTCTGCCGTTAACGAGCCCGATAAATGAATATGTTCTTCCTGATATTTCAGTGGAAAACGTCTGAAAAATTCTTCTAAAACCAGATTAAATTTATGTTGGCGAAGAGTCTGGATA
>JAYTFA010000008.1:0-2579 GCA_043734765.1 Pseudobdellovibrio sp.
CAAACCTGATTTATTACATTTGCGCCCATGGCATCGCATGGGTTCATATGGATATGAATGACAGCCATGTCAAAGCCATCGCCCCGAGCGAGCTTTCTGATTTTGAGATCGCTTACACCGCCGCCACGGGCAACAAGGCCGAAGGCCACTTCCCGGTTGGCTAATTCAATCAAATAATTTTTCTGCTGCAATACCTGCTGTTGAAACAATTCAAAATTCTTTATTTTGGAAAATTGGATCTGCCCGATTATATCAAGGCCAATACTTTCTGTTTTTATTGAGCCGTTTTCACGAACCCACTTTGCAGTTTTACTGGCCGCCGCGATAATAGAAGTTTCTTCCACCGCCATTGGAACAACGTAGTCTTTGCCGTCGATATTGAAATTAGTGGCCACACCCATCGGCAACTGGAAATAACCGATTACGTTTTCGATAAATGTTTCGGCCAGATCGATGTCTTTTAAGCCGCCGTTTTTTAAATAATTTAAATCCTGCTCTGAAAGAACCTGGGCTTCTTTCAGTAAATTCAGTCGGTCTTGGTAGCTGAATTTAGAAAACCCCTTAAAAATATCGGATAGATTTTTTTTAATAGTCTGCGCCATACCACACCTTTTTGTGAAGAAAATCTTCACATTTTTTTATACCCGAACAGAACATTGCGACTTTTAATTGATAATCAAACTGCTGCATTAATTTTGAAGTTAACTCTTCACTTTCAACTGCGGCTTTCATTAAGGGTTGAGCAATTCCTACTGCGCGCGCGCCCATAGCCAGGCATTTGGCGGAATCAACTCCGTTACGAAGCCCGCCTGAGGCCCAGATCTGATGAAAAAGCACTTCGTCCTGCAGTGCCAGCAGACAGTCTACAGTGGATTGTCCCCAATCATGAAAGGCCTCGGAAGAGTTGTAAATGAGACTTTCCTGATTTTGCCTCAGGGCTTCGATCTGCCCCCAGTGTGTTCCACCGTTTCCGGATACGTCCACAACTTTTACGCCGATTTGAAATAACTTATGGCTTAATTCTTTATTGATCCCGAAGCCCACTTCTTTGATTAAGACAGGAATTGAACTTTGCTTTACAAGACTTTCCAGAGCCTTCAGTGCTCCTTCAAAATTTACGTCGGGATTGTTCTGAAACAATTCCTGCAGCGGATTTAAATGAACAAAGAGGCCGACAGAATCCAGGTTTTTTGCCAATTGCAGAATTTCAGGAGTTTTATGGGAAAGCAATTCCAATATTCCGATGTTCGATACCAGTTTAAGATCTGAAACTTCAGATTTAATTTTGGTCCATTCATTGAGAGCAGTTGAATCCGACAGTTCCCTTCGTTGCGATCCGACAGCCATAAGCCAGTTATTTGCTTTGGCCGCTTTTGCCAAATTTAAATTTATTTTAAAGCTATTTTCATGTCCCGCCGTCATAGAGGATACAAAGTGCGGCGAAGAAAAATCCTGTCCGAGTAACTTGACGTGAAGAGACAGATCCTTAAAGTTAAAATCAGGCAGCGCCTGGTGAATCAATTTTATTTTAGAAAAGCCGGATTTGACCAATGATTGAGTACTATTCTCCAGCGCCAGTCGAATGTGGTCTTTTTTTCTTTTTTCGAAATCCTCAAAAGACTTTTCCATACATCCTTAAATACAAAAAAAGCGAGCCGTTTCAGGCTCGCTTTCAACTTATTGAACTGAATCTATGCCAAAAACTATTGTCGAGTAGCGGTTGGAATAGCGTGTTGGCATAAAGATGAAAACGCAGCCATATCTGTAATTGCTATATCAGCCAGAACTTTTCTGTCTAATTCGATTCCGGCTTTAATTAAACCACCGATTAAACGTGAATAAGTAGTTCCGTTCATTCGTGCAGCTGCATTTATTCTCTGAGTCCATAAAGCACGGAAAGATCGTTTCTTCATCTTTCTGTGTTTGTAAGCAAACACCATACCACGGTCATTTTTTTCAACCGCGTGAGTGTACGATCTAGAACCTGCTGAGTAATAACCTTTTGCTCTTTTTAATACTTTTTTGTGGCGACGACGATTCGTCATCCCCGATTTTACACGTGCCATAGTTTACTCCTCAAAAGCCGAATTGGCGCTTCACTTGAAGCATGTTGGCATCAGAGACATATATAACTTGTCCGAGATGACGTTTAGTTTTTGAACTCATATGAGAATTCAAGTGGCGCATTTTAGTTTGCTTGCGCTTCACTTTTCCGCTTTTAAGAACGCGCATGCGTTTCTTTGCACCAGAGTGCGTTTTCATGGGTTACCTTCCTCCGATAGGGCGAGTGTTCAAAATGAACAACTTCTTATTGGCACATCTATCAGCCTTAATTTTGAGTCTTTTAGAAATAGGGGTTTTTGCTCTAAAAGGCAAGTCTTTTGAGGGGGTTACATATGCCCAGTATCGGAGCAGCCATGAGAAGCAAACCAAGAATTCAGGAAACTAAGCCTCTAATGCGCCACAAGAGATTTGGCACCAAGAATGAGCCTTTTCAGCTAAATAATTTTTAGACATTATTGTAATTTTATCTAAACCACAGAATTTAATACTCATTTAGTATCCAAATACTATACATT
>JAYTFA010000009.1:0-2509 GCA_043734765.1 Pseudobdellovibrio sp.
GTATTATCAAGATGGGTTTCTCACATGTGGAACTTTACCTTACTGGGTGGAGCTTTCTTATTCGCCGGGGCTTATTTCCAGGATAAAAAAATCGCCGTAGCTTTAATGTTATCCGCGATGTTGATCAGCGACATGGTTATCGGTTTTCATGATCAGATGTTGGTTGTGTATTTAGCTTACTTTATTGTTGTGGCATTGGGTTTCTTACTCACGGTGAATTCAAGCCGTTTGAAAATTCTGGGCTTTTCGGTTTTAGGAAGTTTTTCGTTTTATCTGATAACTAATTTTGCAGTTTGGTACCAAGGTGCTTTGTATCCGATGACATTTGCAGGGCTGATTGATTGCTACGTGATGGGAATTCCATTCTACAGAAATCAGATACTGAGCGATGTGTTATCGAGTTTTGCATTTTTTGAAGCGGCTAAATTAATTCTGGCCTCACGTTCCGCTGTTGAAGTAAAAGCTAAATAATTTATTTAGCTTTTAAATTTTTATTCATCACTCGCACTTTTTTTTTCTGTTTTTTCTGAAAAGCCAGAGTTTTTTTCATCATCTTGTTTGAATCTGCAGATAAAATTCGGGCCGCCAACAATCCGGCGTTATAGGCGTTATCAATAGCTACAGTCGCCACGGGAACTCCGCTGGGCATCTGAACAATCGAAAGCAACGCATCCAAACCGTTTAAGGTATTAACCGTGACCGGCACCCCTATTACGGGAAGCGGTGAAAGGCTTGCGACCATTCCGGGCAGGTGAGCGGCCCCGCCCGCTCCTGCGATGATGACTTTGACTCCCTTAAGGTGTGCTGTTCTGGCAAAATCAAACATGTCCTCGGGAGTTCGGTGAGCTGAAACTATTTTTGTGGTAAATGAAATGCCGAATTCTTTTAAAGCTTCTTCTGCCTTTTTCATGATTTTGTGATCGGTGCGGCTTCCCATAATTATGGCGACTATTGGTTTTTTCACAGAAGAATTCCTTTTCTCTCAAGCAATGCTTTTTTTAAAAGATTTTTTTTATTTTTTCCGATGTAGTTAACATGCCCCATTTTTCGCCTGGGTCTGTTTTCGGTTTTGTTGTACCAGTGCAACGAGCCCGTGGGAAATTTTTTAACGAAAGGAACACGGGTGGTGTGCCCCAGTAAATTCACCATGACGAATCCGGGTTGTTTTAATTCCATTTTCGGGAACTTCATTCCCAGAATTGAGCGGAGGTGCAGCTCAAACTGGTCCACGCTTAAAGCATCCTGCGAAAAATGACCGGTGTTGTGTACGCGCGGGGCCACTTCATTTATAACCAATGTGGTTCCCAGATCAAATAACTCAAATGCAATTGTGCCTACATAATTGATCTGATTCAAAAAATTGTTGATGGAGTACTTTAGTTTTTTTTCTGCCGGATGAGTGACCGGACCTATCACATAATCGCATTGATTGTGGATCTGCACGGATTGAACCATGGGAAACGAGGTAATTTCGCCCAGAGTATTGCGGGCAAAAATCAGCGATCTTTCGGATTTAAATTCGACAAAAGGTTCGATAATGTAATTGGACTCTTCGCCCTTGATGTGCTTTTTAAATGCTTTTAAATCAGGTAAGTTTTTAATAACAAATGTACCGTAGCCGTCGTAACCGCCGGTTCTTTTTTTAAAAACAACTTTGTGATTGAAAGCTTCAAAGGCCAGCTCAATATCGTCTTTGGAATTAATCTTAATGTGCTCTAGGCTCGGCAGTTCAAAATCGCAGAGCCATTCTTTTTGCAGTAAGCGATCCTGAAAGTGTCCCAAACAGCTGAGGCTCGGAAAAATTTGCGTGCCTTTGATGTTTTTAAGACTCTTTTTAATAAGGTCGGCTGAAATAAATTCACTTTCAAAAGTGACAACGTCGGAAATGAGCAGAAGTTTATGGATGTCTTTAATCGCGTTGGTTTTGCCTTTGACCCAGCTGTTGGCAACCTGCACGGCAGGATCCGAGAGCTTTTCTGCCAACACCACGGTGTTAAGCCCCATTTGATGGGCTTTAAGCACCAGCATGCGGGCTAATTGACCGCCACCCAGAATACCAATAGTTTTTTTATGAATCGACATAACTTGATTCAATACTTTTATTTATAAAAAATAAAGTGTAAAAGCTCAATATGCGCAATTTAAACGATTTAAATTATCCTCTTTGCCTGGCACCCATGGTGGGGCTCACCCATGTGGCGTTAAGACGGCTGATTTGCGATTATTTGCCGAAAAATGCTACAACACATTGGCCCACTGAAATGCTGAACTCCAGACGCGTTCCCGGCGAAAATCTGCAAACCACTCCGGAAACTCTGCGCAGAGCCGAAGAAAATAATTTAGTACCACAAATTTTAGGTAATGAAGAAATTCCTATTGAAAAATCCGTTATCCGCCTGGTGAACGAGTGGGGCGCTTCAGGTATTGATATCAATATGGGTTGTCCGGTGCAAAAGGCGCTGAAGCACAACTACGGGGTTTCACTTATGGGAGATTCTGATTACGCGGC
>JAYTFA010000010.1:0-1742 GCA_043734765.1 Pseudobdellovibrio sp.
ATACTGGATGTTTACTAAGCTCTAAGAATGCGCAAAGAATTCACACCAAAGATTTTAAAACTGGATATTACTCCAACCAAATTAACCTCCTCGGCAGGCAGGGCACATTGATTGAGGCCTTTGACGTATCACCATTAAGCGAAGAATTTAAAAAAGCCCTGCCAGACCGAAGCAGCGAGGATGTGATTTCAAAAAAAGGCGTAGCAATGCCTTCCGCTCATCATCGATGAGCATGGAAATTTTATTTTTTAATTTTTTTGGACCTAAAATATTTTACACAGGTCTAAATTCAGATTTGGGTGATTATTTAATTGGGAAAATTGGTCGGGGCGATAGGATTCGAACCTACGACCCTCTGGTCCCAAACCAGATGCGCTACCAGACTGCGCTACGCCCCGACGATATACAAAGTGCACAGAATATAATTCGCTAATGAGCTTTAGGTCAAGATATATAGCCTTCTTATAGAGGTTTAGAAGACTTTACGACAAATGTTTGCTGATTGTTAGAGCATTATACGAAACGAAGGCTATGCAATTTTTTTAATTTTTTCCAGCTTATCTTTCATCACCTGGTTCTCGCTTTTTAAGGTTTGAACCTCTCTAGATAATAAAACTAGTTTTTTCTGCATTTTATCAATTTCTGCGCTTGAATTTGCATTGCTTGCATTAGAAGTTGGCGATGGCCCTTCAAAAGAAAGTACACTTCCTGATTGCCGACTTTGCTCATTTTTTTCCAAAGTTGACTCGAAGCCATCCGGGATTATCAATTGCGGATCAATTTTATCTGCTTTCAATGAACCCTGAACAAATAGAGCTCTTGTTTCAGAAATAACTTTCGTAACACTGGCTGAAATTTCATTAGGGTTCGGATTCGATTCCTTCATAGAAAGTTCAAATTTTTTCCGGTCTTGATGAGAAAGTTTTTGTAAAAATGATTCAAGTTGTTCTGGATTCAAACTTTTGAGAGAAGCCGAAAACGACAACATATTCACGGAAGCAATAATATCTAAAATGACTTCGGCCTTCCAACTGATAATCTTGTCAAAGCTGAGACACTTTTGATTTAGAGCGTCGGCCCATTCCGGGTTTTCTTCGTTTATGATAGTCATGAATTGTTCACGTTTTTTAACGTTACACGTTTCAATGACTTGAATTAATTGAACGAACCCACCTGATTTTTTGTATCTGTCTACCATACCCATAACTAACCTATCGGCAGTTCCAACTGAAATAATAAATTAAAAAATAAAATTATTTTTCTCAGAATGAGACGGCAACAATTAATTAATTTGGTTTTAGTTACTATGTTGGTCCGGTATAACACTGATAGGAAATTGTTACGGTAGTACCTTCCGAGCCTCTTGCAAATGTAATTTTGTCCCCATTCCAAGAGTAAGAAAAACCTGCAACCGGACTTCCTACCACAGTTACAGTTGGCGCAACCTGCGGTGTACATTTCATCGTAAACATTCTTTGATCCAGCGAAATTTGAGTCGACATCGAATTAAAATTCTGTGCGTAATCACTTTGACAAATATCTAAAATTTGTCCGCGTGGTCTCGGATTATTATCTATATCTCTCGCAGCCGAATTTGAAAGATTTGCATACTCAAGACCTATTCCGCCGGCAATTGCGGGTCCACCTTGGTTCATGACTATTTGATTATTGGCTGTCTTTAAAGTTTGCAATGCCTTACAGGTATTATCTTTAACAATAATCGAGTTAAAATCCCAATACTT
>JAYTFA010000011.1:0-8849 GCA_043734765.1 Pseudobdellovibrio sp.
GCCGACGCACCCAGCACCAGCATCGAAGCCATGGTGGCTCCGTTTGCAACTCCACCTGCAGCGATAACCGGAATGCTTAATTTTTTCTGCAACCAGCTGATCAAGACGATCGGTGAAATTGGTCCGGCGTGTCCGCCCGCTCCGGTTGCCACTGCAATAACGCCATCAGCTCCAAGATCCTGAACTTTTTTCGCATGCTCTAAATTAACGACATCGCAAATAACCTTGGCTCCTTGCTTATGGGCCTCTTGAATGATTTCTTTCGGTGATCCCAGCGAGGTAATAAACAATTCAACACCGCAGTTCAATGAGGATTTAAAGTCGGTCATTGCGCGGGTATTGCTTTTATTAACAATTATATTTACGCCGATTGGTTTCTTTGTACGAGATTTGATTTCTTTGAGGGCCTCTGCAAAATTGGCTTCGGGTCTGTAATTAAGTGAGGGGACGGTCCCGATGCCCCCGGCTTCACTGATGGCTACTACCATATCCGCATTGGACACCAAAAACATCGGAGCTCCGATAATCGGGTACCTAATGTTCATCATTTTTGTAAAAGAAGTTTCTATTTTCATCAACTTAATTTAAGCTGAAAGCAACTATGAGTAAACTTCAAAATTTTAAAAACAATTTATTTTTAACTTTGTATGCTTGGACTAAAATTCCGTTGATCGGTTTTTGCGGACCCCGTATTATCGAAGCCAGTAATCAAAGAACAATTTTAGAAGTTCCGCTGGGATTCAGAACAAAAAATCATTTAGGCGCTATGTATTTCGGAGCGCTCGCGATCGGCTCTGAGCTTTGTATAGCCATGTTAGCCGTCAAAAAAATAAAAGAATCCGGATTGAAAATTGATTTCATATTCAAAGATTATAAAGCGGAGTTTTTAAAACGTGCAGAGGGTGATGTTCACTTTATATGCGATGAGGCCCAGGTTGTCGTTGACCAAATAAATTTGGCTAAAACATCAACAGAGAGAATCAGCCGAACAATGACAGCCTATGCTATAGTGCCATCCGTCAGTAAAACCGATAAAGTGGCCACTTTCGAGCTTACGTTATCCGTTAAAAACCGCCAATAAAACAGTCCTAGCCTTGAATTATATATTAATTCATATAAACTTAATTTTCAAAATTAGAGGTTTAAATGTCTAAGCGTGATTTATTTGGTGATGAGTTAAACGTAAAAGCAACAACAGATTTTGCTTCCTTATTTGAAGAATCAATGGATGGACTGGGAAAAAAATTATCAACCGGCGATACCTTTATCGGCGAGATACTTTCAATCAGCAAGGAAGAATCCTTTATTTCTACCTCCACTCCAACTGATGCGATGATTTTAACGGTTGAGCTGTTGGATGAAAATAAGGAATTAAAATATAAAGTCGGCGATAGCATTGAAGTGGTTGTTATCAAAACCAAAGGTGGAGAAGTCCGGGTTACACGAAAGGGGTCTAAAAAAGCAAGCAGCGATTTAGATTCACTGGAAGATGCATTTGATATGGAATTGCCTGTTGAAGGGCGAGTAACCGAAATCTGTAACGGCGGTTTTCGTGTTTCAATCAACAACAAGGTAGCTTTCTGTCCAGTTAGTCAGATGGACTTCAAGGTGGTGGACCAGAGCTCCTACATTGATAAAAAATTTGATTTTATTATTACAAAGCTTGAGCCCCGAAACATAGTGGTTTCAAGAAGAAGGCTTTTGGATCAACAAAAAGTTGAGAACGAAGGTCAGTTTCTGGATGCTGCAAAATCAGGCGATATTTATTCAGGAACGGTTTCAAGAATTGAAAAATTCGGAGCCTTCGTAACTCTGGAAAACGGTGTTGAAGGCTTGGTTCATATTTCCGAAGTGGGTTGGTCAAGACTAGCAGATCCGGGTGAAGTTTTACATGTAGGCCAGGTTGTATCCGTGAAGCTTTTGCGTTCGGAAGAAGTTGATGGTCGGCTGAAGGTTTCTCTTTCGATCAAGCAGGCGGGCGGCGATGGTGACCCTTGGCTGCTCGTGCCTCAGAATTTTCCGATTAAATCCGTACACAAAGGCACTGTTGAGAAAAAAGAAGTATTCGGACTATTTGTTAACATTGCTCCCGGAGTCACAGGCCTTTTACCTAAATCAAAATGGAGAGATTCAGTTGATCACCAGACTTATGAAACCAAAAAGAAGGGCGATTTGATTCAGGTTCAGATAGATGAAATTTTATTTGACCAGAAAAGAATATCACTCGGGGTACCCGCTGAATCCGAAGATGAAACCTGGAAATCAGTTACAACAAAATCAGGTTTTACCAACTCAAGTTTAAGTGGACTGGCTGATATGATGAACAAAAAGAAATAGGTCTGACCATTATGAAAATAAAAATTATTTCAATTCTGATTTTTTCGGTGCAGCTTTTAACAGGACAAAGTGCAGTGGCTCAGTATTCAGGACTTGGAACCGAAAGTGTATCTCAGGAAACTTTAAAAAAATATGCACCGCCCGCTTTAAATCCGGCCATGGCCAATAAGTTGAAAAAAATGTTTGATGTGACCTCTCCGGGAATGGGTCTTCTGGCGCCGGATAAAAAAACTCTTTATTTTACCTGGAGAGTTACAGGAATTTCTCAGGTTTGGAAGATTGATGGGCCTAAGAATTTTCCGGTACAACTGACCAGCGGCAATGATGCAGTTTCGATCAGCGAAGTGGCTCCAAATGGAAATTTTTTAATTATCTCGAAGGACCTGAACGGTCAGGAGAATCCCGGTCTGTTTAAACTGGATTTAAAAACAGGATTTATCGAAGAGCTTTACCGCAAACCTAAAGTTCAGGCGAGTTTCTCATTTATTACGGATGATTCCTCTACAATGTACTTTACCGCAAATGATAAATCCCCCGATTCTTATTCTGTCTACAAAATGATACTCGCAGACAAATCCATTGAAACTGTTTATGATGGACAGGGACCGTGGTATGTGGCTGATCAAAAAAATAATGGTCAGAAAATATTGCTTGTTAAATACAACGGGGCAAAACAAAACGAGTACTTCGATTTTAATCCCAAAACAAAAGCGCTGAAACCCGTTATCGGACAGAATGAAAAAGAAGAATATGAAGTCTCTTACGCTGCCAGAGAAAATGAATACCTGGTTCTATCCAATAAAACCACAGACTTTAAACGCCTTTATTCATTTACAGTAGGTGCCGGGCTCAAACCCGTAACGCCGGAGATGAATTACGAAGTATCCGGCTTTAATGTGGATCAGAAGTTAACCAGAGTTATTTACAGCATTAATCGTGAAGGCTACACCGAAATCGGAGTGCTGGATGCCAAGACTTTAAAACCTCTTGCTGTTCCGAAGTTGCCGATTGTAAAGGGAGCTAGCGTTGATCATGTATTTAACGGTGCTACAACCCGCGATGGTCGGGTTACAATGTTCGGGGTTGTTACTTCTAAAGCCCCGAGATTGGCTTACTCCTATGATTGGGCCACAAAAAAATTAACACAATGGGTTTTACCGTCAGCCCCCGAAGTGGATTTGTCAAAATTTGTTGTTTCCGAATTGATGTCTTATGAGACCCGAGACAAAGTTAAAATCCCTATGTTCGTAAGATTTCCAGAAAAATGTAAAATCGGAAACAAGAACAGACAAAAATGTCCTGTTGTCGTTCATTTTCACGGCGGTCCTGAAGGTCAGAGCCAGCCGGGATTCAGTACTATGGCTCAGGCTTTTGTTGATGAAGGGTTTATTTTTGTTGAGCCAAATGTGCGCGGAAGTGACGGGTACGGTAAAAAATGGATTGATATGGACAACGGGCCGTTACGAGAAAACGTCATCGCTGATATAGAAGATGCCTCAATCTGGATAAAAAATAATTGGAAAGATGCTGATGGTTCAGCTCCGAAAGTCGGTGTCATGGGCTGGAGTTACGGCGGTTATTCTACTTTGATGGCTATGACCCGATTTGCTGGCGCGTATGATGCCGGAGTCGCCTTGGTTGGAATGAGCAATTTGGTTTCATTTTTAAATAATACGGCTCCCTATAGACGTATTCTCAGAATTTCGGAATATGGTGATCCCGTCAGAGACAAGGAAGCATTAATGAAACTTTCGGCAGTTACTTATGTTGATCGTGTAAAAGCGCCGCTGATGATTATTCAGGGTGCCAATGATCCGCGAGTACCGGTGGGTGAAGCATTGCAGATTCATGATACTTTAACAAAGAAGAAAGTTCCAAGTGAATTGATTATTTTTGCGGATGAGGGCCATGGCTCCGCAAAAAAAGAGAATCAGGTTCTTGAAATCGGAAATACTATTGAATTTTTTAAGAAGCATTTAAATTAAACAGTTTCTGTAAAGAATCGTTCTGATAATTCATTTATTTTAAACTCACTCAAAAGCGCATTAATGCGCTTTTTTGCGTTTTCAGAATTGCTGTTAACCGGATTTTCATTCCGTGTTGCGATAATAAGTTCATTTTTCATAGAATGCTCAAAGCCCACCAGCTCGGTCACGGTCACATCATAGCCATGCGCCTGTAATTGCAGGCCACGCAGTACGTTCGTTAAGTGGCTGCCGAATTCACGGTTATGAATGCCATGCCGGTAGAGTTCTACGAGTGGGTTCGCCAGCGAGTATTTTTTATTTTGTTTAAGTAGCCCGGCAACTTCGGCCTGGCAGCAGGGAATCAACACTATATGTGCGGATTTTTTCTGTAAGGCAAAGCTGATAGCATCGTCAGTAGCAGTATCGCAGGCATGAAGCGCTGTGACCATTTCAACTTTTTCAGGAATTTCGATTGCAGTTTTGGACTGATTAACACTGAGATTTATAAACGACATACGATCGAATTTCAGTTTTTTTTGAAGATTTCTGGATTTTTCGATCAATTCATTGCGGGTTTCAATTCCGAAAATATGACCTTTGCCGGTTAATTTTTTTAAAAAAAGATCATATAAAATAAATCCAAGGTAAGATTTGCCGGCGCCATGATCGACGACATTGATCTGAGCACTATTTTCATTCAGCTTGTTGAGTATCGGCTCAATGAAATTATAAAGATGATAAACCTGTTTTAATTTTCGACGGCTGTCCTGATTCATTTTTCCATCAGAAGTTAAAATATGAAGTTCTTTTAACAGCTCAATCGACTGGCCCTCTTTTATTTCGGTCATAAGCGGAGCTCGTTAATTTGTTAAAGGTTGTGAAGCTGCGAGTTTTTCGCAAAGATCAACTGTGTCCTGGAAAAACCTGGCCTGCGATAAAATTTCTCGATCGCTCATCCGGAAAGAACGAGTGTTACAGTTATTATCCTTTATCGCAGTGCTGATAGCGGAGGCTTCGGACTCCGTCATTTTTAAGCCCCACAAGAATTTGATACTCAGCCAGTTTTTGAGGTAAGTGCAGGTGTAAGCAGAATTGGGGGGCATATATTTGTCCGGAGCTCGGTCGCCTTTTTTCATGTTCTGGGACCCATTTACAGACAACAGATGGTAATCCAATCCTAAATAATTGGCATAATGACAGCGGGTTTTAAAATCCCACCGGTATGCACCGGACATGTAGGCATTTTTTAACGGGACTACGTGATCAATCTGGATGTCTTTGGTTTCAGTGAAAACCTCACCGGTATATGGATCATTCCAATGTCCTGAATCAACTGAACAATGATTATTTTCTTTAAAAACAACCGCCTTATCTGAATCTCTTAGGAGAACTAAAGCACGGGTATTGTAACAAGTCTCGTCGTTCGGATCATTGATCCAGGTTCCGAAATTCAATATACGACTGTAGTTTGCTATTTCTAAATTTCCATGGCGAGCGATGGTTCGCCAATTCAGCAGCGAATAATATTTAACCTGAATCAGTTTAATGATGCTGTTGAGGGACTTTATGATGGAAATATTAACTGAGTTATCAGATGAAAGTTCAAGCTGGACATAATTTTTTTCAAGAGTTTCAAAGTCAGTAGTGGCGGCGACAGCAGGAGTAGGGGATTCAATGGCAAATGAACGGGAAAAATGAGTTATTGTTATACATGAAATGAATAATAATATTCTTAAAAAGAGTTTCATTGGCCCCCTAAAATTCTAGACCTGAGACTAATTGCAAATAAGTTCCGATTGCAAGAAAATTGAATGGAAGTGCATAACATCACTCATATTCAAGGGGATACCGTGAAAAATATTGTTATAATCTTGATCATTGCCATTTCCTTTACCTCATGTGCGCATAAACATAGCAGTAATTGCAGCAGAGAAAAAACTGCTTGTGCTTCCTGTAAAGACTCCTGTTCAAGCCCGAACAAAAAATGCAATGACGGCAAGAATGAATAAATAAATCAGTAATTTCAATATGTTAAACAAAAATCAAACGTTTGATTAAATTGTTATAGACAGAGCGAATAGTTTAATTTAGTTTAATCGAATGTCGTCATCACAAGATCCAAAGTCTGATTCTAAATTATGTATAATGAGAGCAGCAGTTACTCTGTTTGCTAAGTTGGGTTTAGATAAATGCAGCACTCGTGAAATTGCAAAACAATCAGATTCCAATATTTCTCTGATTTCATACTACTTCGGCGGCAAAGAGGGCCTTTATAAAGAAGTCATGAGATCTTATGCTCTTGAAATTAAAGCAAACGCTCAGCACCTTACGGATGACATGCAAAAAGGTGAACTGAATCTTAAATCCTTCAAGGACTATATGAGCAAGTTCATCACAAATATTATAAACACGCGTTTAAGAAACCCCGAAATGTCAAAAATATTTTCCAGAGAAAAACTGGCAGGATTACCTTACGCAAAAGAAGTCCATAAAGAAATATTTTATCCGCTGATACTCAATTTTTATAACCTGATTGAAATGGGTCAGAAAAAAGGATTTGTTAAAAGTGATATTAATCCTGCACTTTTGTTTATTGCAATAACCGAAGGTATCTGGGGATTCTTCGAATTAATGGAATGTGAAACCAACTTCAATAAGGATTGCGAAAATTTAGTTCAAGATCCGATACAATTAAAAAATCAACTTTTAAATATTTATTTAACGGGAGTTCTTAAATGAGAACAATATTGTTGTTATGCCTTTGTACCCTGAATGCCAGAGCCATGACTCTTGATGAGTATATGGGGTTGGTCTTAAAGAAAAATAAACTGGTAACGTCCTATGAGACTTCCATTGAGGCTTCAAAAGAAAAGCAGCTTGCCGGCGATGTATTACTTGATCCAACTTTGACAGCTGGATATTCTGTCAATCGTGATCAATCGATCCAATCTGTTTTTGTAATTGCAGATAGACGAAGCACAACAGCGGCCAACTTGGGTTTAACTAAAAAATTTTCAACAGGTACTACTTTAGGTCTAACTGCTCAGACTTTTAAATATGAGTATGACCTGCCAGTAGTTCCAGGTAATAATGGTTACTCAACTGGAGGACTAGGCATTTCACTACAGCAGTCACTCTGGAGAGATTCTTTTGGTGTAGCTACTCGCTTAAGGCAAGACCGCGAGTCAGTAACGAATAAGCTTGAAACTTTAGGCTTTGAACTGCAGAAGCGGTTGACATTAATTCAAGTGGAGTCAGATTTCTGGGATTACCTTGTAGCCAGAGAAGACCTGAAATTAAAACAGGCTAACTTTGACAGAGCGAAAAAAATTGATTCTTGGACCTCTAATCGGGTTAATAACGGAATCAGTGACCAATCAGACCTTCTGCAAATAAGGGCGTTAACTGAACTCAGAGAGCTGGAGCTGGCTTCTGCTCAGACTACTTTGACAACAAGAGAGGCAAAAATTAAAGAAAATTTAGATTTTTCTCAGTTAGAAACTCTTCCGGAGTTAACAGCAAATATGACAGATGCAAGGCCCTATGTTCAGGATCTCGCGCAAAAAAAGAATGTTGTAAAAATTGACACTTACTTAATCTCCCTTGAAGCTGAAGTAAAACAAAAAGTCTCTCAGGAAGTTGTTGAGAGTTTAAGACCCGACCTTGCTTTAATCGGTAAATACAATACCAGTTCCTACAATGTTGACGACAGAGAAATGCAACAAAACATCGCCAAAACAGATCGACCGGTTACTTTTGTCGGAGTCAGTTTTTCATGGCTATTTGGCTCAGCGAAGAACTCACAGATAGCGGCCGCCACCAAAGATGCACTTGCATCTCAGTATAAGGCGGAGCAGGCGAAAATCAGCGGTGAAAATGCGTGGCGTGAACTTTTAAGACAATATGACTTATCAAAACAAAATGTTCTTACACTCGGCAAAATTGCACAGTTACAAAGAGATCGGGCAAAAGCCGAGCAGATTAAGTTCACTAAGGGGCGCAGTATTACTTTTAACGTCGTCAACGCAGAGACCGATGCCGCTCAGGCTGAAGTCAATTACCTGACGGCCAAGTCCGGACTCAGAAAATTAGAAGCATCAACTCAACTTTTTGTATCGATCGCGGAGTAATAAATGAATTTAGCTGAACTTTCAATCAAGCGACCGATTTTTATCACATGTCTTGTTCTGTTTATGATCGTCCTGGGGATTATCTCTTATAAAAAGATGCCAGTGGACCAGTTTCCGGATGTAACTTTTCCGATAGTTTCGGCTGAAATTGTTTATCCGGGTGCTTCACCTGTGGATGTTGAAACTCAGATTTCTAAAATTATTGAAGACGAAGTTTCCAGTTTACCCGGTTTAGAGACTGTATCATCTTATAACTATAATTCGGTTGCTATCATTATTATTAAATTTCGACTGGGAATTGATATTAAAGAATCTGAGCAACAGGTTCGAAATCGTATTAATAATGTCCGTAATAAGTTACCTAAAGACGCAAAAGAGCCGATTGTACGAAGATTTGATCCGGCCGATCAGCCCA
>JAYTFA010000012.1:0-1938 GCA_043734765.1 Pseudobdellovibrio sp.
ATTTTTTTTAATTTTTGAAAAATCGCAATGCTCATTGAGAAGATCGAACAACGGGGATGTATCGAGCAGAGAATCAATTTTTTTCTGTTGCCCCAATAGTCCAAACGAAAATTTATTCATGGATAAGAAATCTGTTTTAAAAACCTGATCTGTGGCTATCTGGGACCATAAAAAATTCAGTTTTTCAACGGCGTTTGCAAAGGAGTCTATATCACAGGCCAGTTTTGCACCATTTATGGCTCCGGCGCTGACGCCGGAAATAATATCAAAGGGACTTTTCTTCTTTTCAGGCAGGATCTCGGCCAAGCCTTTCAGTACTCCGGCCTGGTAAGCTCCACGGGCGCCTCCACCAGACAATATCAATGCTGTTTTGTGACTCATCTCCAGATAGTAAGAACTTCGCCTTCGGGCTGTCAAATAAACTTCATGACGGTGACGTTTTGGTCGAGGTTCTCATATCAAGACAAATCCTTGTTTTCTTATTTTGAGAACGCCCTTGATTTCACTCTGAAATCTGCAGCCTGTGACGGGTTAATTTTGGCTTATTAATTGAATAAGTATTCAGTAACGTAACCGTAAAAATAGAGGAGTAAATTATGTCTCAAATTAGCACGGATAAAATCATGAAATTAATACTTTTATCTTTCCTATCTTTGTCGTTATTTACTTCGTGCGCAAAAGAACCTGCCGGAGTCCGTGCAACAGTAAAGACTCAGCAGACAAATCTGAATCCCGCGGTTTCGGCACAAGCCGATCAGCAAGCTGCAGGTGCCAAAGCGGACTACAAGATTTCAACAATTGCGATACCTACGCAAACAGCAGCGGGGTTCAGCGTTGATGTGGAATTGTCGACTCCTTCCGGCGAGAGACTTCCATTAACTACACGTCACGAAAATGGAAATATCGATTCAGAAGGCGTGTATAACGACACGGCCCGAAGCTTACAAGTGCATGTAATGGCCCGTTGTTCCCAGGATAACTGCACTAAGTATACGGTGATTGTAACAACGATTCGAAATAATCAGGCTATTTATCAAGCAACAGCTATTTCTTACAAGGATGATTGCAAGTTCCATTCAGTTTCCGCAAGTTTTAATGTCGGGGAATTCCTGAAATCCCTCAATGAAGTGGATAATAAATATTCCGTAAGCCCAAAGAACGATATCGAATCTTGTAGTAATTAGAAAAGCTCGTTAGAATACAAAAACTATGTTGGACTTTATTAATTCATTATTGCATATCGATGTTACGTTGATTCAATGGGCCAGCGAGTGGGGCTCATTACTTTACTTTATTTTATTCATGATCATCTTTTCAGAAACCGGATTGGTTTTTATGCCTTTTCTTCCCGGAGATTCATTGCTTTTTGCGGTGGGCGCCTTGGCGGCGCGTCCGGATTTTCTTAAAATTGAAAGTATTATCCCGCTTCTTATCTTGGCTGCGGTGCTAGGGGACTCTTCAAACTATTTTATCGGAAGGAAAATAGGAAGATCTTTATTTGAGAAGGACCTGTTTTTTCTTAAGAAAAAATATTTAATCTCGACAGAAGTTTTTTTTGAAAAAAAAGGTGTTTGGGCCGTCAGTTTATCACGTTTTTTTCCGATTATCCGTACGATGGCTCCATTTTTTGCAGGAATGAGCCTTTTGAACTACAAGAAGTTTTTAGGGCTCTCGATTGTGGGATCTGTCGTCTGGGTTTTTGTATTTACGCTCGCCGGGTATTACTTCGGACAGATTGAGTTCATCCAAAAGAACTTTACGTTTCTTGTTCTCGGGGTCATTGCCATGTCCTTGTTGCCGATGCTTGCTAATATTTTAATGAGCCTTAGAAATAAAAATCGTTAAAAGAGCTACTCTTCAATAGCCCCGTTATCCACATCATTTGTAAGAGCTTCTCCGGCCGGTAATAAAGGAAGTGGATCGATTGGCCCGTTAAGC
>JAYTFA010000013.1:0-4174 GCA_043734765.1 Pseudobdellovibrio sp.
AATGCCGGCGCCGGTTTTACCAGTGCAAAAATCGGCGGCTTTATCATTACGTCTGATGATCTAGAACGCGATAATGAAGCCCAGATCATGGTTCTTAAAGGGAACGTGAAGGTTATCTACAAAACTCAGTTTTTTGAGGCTGATTTTATCGAAATCAATTTCAAAAAAAAGCAGGCCCACCTTAAGGGGCATGTTAAAATTCAGACGACAACTCATCAAATCGGCGGACAGGAAATTCTTTTAGATTACGAAAGTAATCAGGCACTGATCTATTACGGTTTTGTGCAGTCTAACAATATCCGATTTCAGGGTGATCTGATCGAAAAGCAGAACGATACCGAGTTTTATGTTGATAATGCCGATTACACGACTTGTTCCAACTGTCCTGCAACGTGGAGCTTCGAGGGAACCAAAATTAAAGCTGAACTCGGAGGCTATGCTTACATTAAAAACAGTTTTTTGCGTGTAGCAGGCTTTCCCCTGCTTTGGTTTCCGTATCTCGTGCTCCCGCTTAAATCCGAGCGACAAACCGGACTGCTGACCCCGGAAATAGGTTACATCCGCAACCGGAGATTAGTTGTAACGGAAAGTCTTTTCTGGGCTATTTCGAGAAATCAGGATGCAACAATCACTTTTAAAAATTATGAGGTGGGCGGGTTAAAACCACTAGTGGAACATCGTTACATTTTAAATGATTTATCGAGCGGCATCACGAAGTTTGCTTATTTCAACGATAAAGTTTTTTCTTCGGAAACACGATACAACAATTACCGCAAAAGCAATGAACAGGAATCTCAGTTCAGCAGGTGGGCTCTGAACTCTTCCCATCAATATGCTCCTGATGCCTCCAATAAATTTCGGGCCCAGCTTATGTTGGTCAGCGATCTTCAGTACCCGAAAGATTTTTATGATGAGTTCACTAATTATTCGGATTCTTCTCTGGAAAATAAAATAAGTTATACACGCTCCCTTGAGCACTCGGCACTGACCGCAGAAATTGCCTATTACCGCAATTTATTGCAGGCCGACCCTCTGGCTACAAATGATTTTTCAGTGCACCGAGTGCCAGAAATTCATTTCGATACGACGATGAAACAAGTTTCCGATCTTCCGCTGTACTTTACATTTAATTCAAATTTTACGCGGTTTTCCCGCAAAAAAACTTACGACGATATCAGCATTGATAGCACCGGCCAGAGATATGTATCCAACTCCAGTTCCAATCCGGCCTGCGAAAATTTAGCCGAAGCCGGCTGTAATCCCACGGATGATCAGAGCTTTCTGCAAGGCAATGACATTATCCGAACGGGAGACCGTCTGATTGCAAAGGCCTCGCTGAACACCGATACCTATAACGTAGGTAATTTTGTAAATTTAAGCCCCAAAATTTCGTACAATGAATCCAGTTACTACTTTCCGGTGGGGGATAAAAAAACCGCGTCCCGACGCTTTCTACAATTTGAATTGAACACCCGTACAAAATTTTTTAATATTTATGATTCAGACTATGAAACCACCGGTATAAAATATAAAAATGAAATCATCCCTGAAATCAAGTATTCCAATATTCCGTGGATTAAGCAGGATGATCATCCTTTTTTCGGAGCTACTAACGCTGCCGAGGCCCCCTACTCGTCACGCAGTATTATTTCCGATACTGATCTTAACACCACCGGCGGCATCCTCTATGACTATAATGACCGCGTGTACGACCGGCATGTGATTTCGTTTTCGTTGCTGGATCGCTTAGTCAGAAAAAAGCAGGCAGATAATTCCTACAAAACTTTACTTAACTTCAGGTTAACTCAATCTTATGATCTACATCAGGCTGCCTATGGCTCAAATACGAATCAGCCGCTTTCTGATTTAGCGGGGACCCTGCTTTTGGATCTGGACCAAATTCGGAGCTATACCCAGATTAATTATTTTCCTTATCTTTCAGCCACCAATACGATTACCACGCTCAGTTATCTCAACGAAAATCAGCAGTATTTTAAAATTGGTCTGTCCAGTAAGCGAACCCAGGAACCGAAACAGGATGACGTGTCTTTTGCAATTGGATTTGTGTCCAGCTACGTAAATGTTTTAACAGGAGTTATCTTTGATGCCAGCCCCAACCGCGACAGCACTTCAAGATTAAAAAAGTTCTCCCTTATCACCCAATTAAAGCCACCCGGTGAATGCTGGGCCGTTAACTTTTACCGCGACCAAAAAGTAGGTCTAGAAGCGGAATGGAAAATAAAATTCGACTTCTCTTTCGACGGAAAACCTACAAAAGTGATTCCGCCTGCCGAACTCAACATTAACTAGACCGCCTTGACCCTGCCTGTATTTAATCACTATAATAAGTTATAGTAAAAAAGGGGACACCATGAATATTTTGAGATCTTTTATTATTATATTTTTTATTTCAATTGCTGCTCACTCTGTATTCGCCCAAAAGCGAGGCTCCCCGTCAGTTGCTCCTGCCAAACCATCGGCATCAAAGTCGTCGGTAAATTATCGTCTGCTGGCTAATTACGATTTTGTAATGACAAACCCGAGTGATTTGAATAATCAACGCTCACAATTTTTATGGAATAATACAACCGCCACACAGGGTACGTTTGGTAATATGAACGGGTTCTCAGTGGGTGCAGGATATCTCGCGGGCCATGGTTTTCTGGGGCTTGAATATGCGCATGCGTCTCAAGATTTAAGCAATACACTTATTACTCCGGGAACATTTTCAGTTAAAGATTCTTTCAATTATGACACGGCTTATATTTTATATGACTGGCTTCTCAATCAAGGACCTAGCCAGTCCTATGAATTGGGCGTAGGCGTAGGCCAAGCCATCAAATTTCAATACCATAATATTCTTTCCGGTAACGGCACAACCGAAGATTTAATCTGGCAAGCCACTCCAGTGGTTTTTAAATTGAGAGCTCACTACAATCATCACTTTTCAAATAACGTGAGATTTCGATTGGGCGCCACATATGAGAACGCAACCAGCTCCTCAATGAAGGCCGATTCAAACCACCCGACGATCATCATCAACGGTTCCGGAGTTGTTTCTGGGCAGACGCTTAAGACTGCAGGATCGGATACTAAAGTTGATATTTCCGGTTTACGTTTAAGCGCTGGTCTTGTTGTAGCGTTTTAAGAGATTTCCACAAACGTAATTTTATTCTGTGGATCTACCCAGGCTACAAGAGCCCGGAAATTCAGCGTCTTGTATCTTCGCGAAAATAAAATAAAATTTTTCTGTAATTTAGATAACTGTTTATTTTCAATTCTCTGAAAGGCTCTCCAGGAGTTGTTCAGGGTTTTAACTTCTATCAGGAGAATTTCATTTTCTTTTTCAAAGATAAGATCGATTTCAGCAATAGGGGTTTTAAATCCCTGAAAACATAAAATCCAGTTGTTTGATTGGAGCAGTTTGATGACGTTGAGTTCGGCTAGGTAGCCCGAGCTTTGTGACTTACCTGATGTATTCTTTAACTCCGCCGAAACTTTGCCGATGCCATGGGCTAGGACCCACGGCTTGAATCTGCTTTCGGTGGTGGAGAGTTGCATACCCTTTGTGTTTTTCAAATCCATATTGATCAAACTCTTTTGCCAGCTTTTTCATAAACTGATCGCGAGCAACCTTTGCTGCAATAGACGCTGCAGAAATCAGTCTGATCTTCTGATCCCCTTTAATGATAGGTCGCTGTTCGAACTGTCCCATATTCGGAATGGGTAAGTGGCCGTCCACTAAAATCGTGCCACCCTTAATATTCAGACTTTTGATGGCTCTTTGCATTGCCAGAAATGAAGCCTGTAAAATATTGAGTTCGTCGATTTCTTCCACCGTTGCCCAACCAATGGAAACCAGATGATTCTTATGAATACTCTTTGATAAAGTTGTTCGTACGTCGGACTTGAGTTCTTTCGAATCTTTATATTTTTTAATGTCGATAGCTGAGTTAAAAATAACCGCTGCAGCTGTAACCGGTCCTGCCAGACAGCCTCGCCCTACTTCATCGACTCCTATGAGAGGAGTCGGAAGAGAATCTAAATTTAAATTTTTTATGGAAAATCTGATAGAAACTAAGCCTTAGCAGAATCAGGAGAAGCTAATTCAGACTCAATACGAGCTGCCTTACCATCTAATCCACGTAAGTAGTAAAGTTTAGCTCTACGTACT
>JAYTFA010000014.1:0-3943 GCA_043734765.1 Pseudobdellovibrio sp.
CGCTCACCGCCGGCAAGGGGCTGATAATGCGGGTACTGGCCGGGAAATGGAGTAGCATAAGGTTTGATTCCGCGCTCGCGGATACCATAATAGTAATGCATGAGCCCCATGTGATTAGAAAAATAAACATTTTTCATTTCTTTTGATAGCTGGGCATACTGCCCGTTCATCAGAATAAAAGCGGAGTTGAGCTGCTCCTGTGTAGGGCGACCAACGCGATTAAACATTGAAAGATAATGGTGGGTTAAATAATTGTCCTGCAGCAGCACATCAAAGTTGGCATAATCATAACCTGAAATAACAATTTTTAAATTCGGTTTTTGTGCCTGAATAAATTCGATGTTTTTTTTGATGTCACCGCGGATTTTATTATTCATTTCCTGAAGCTGCTCAGTGGTTAAATCCATCTTCCAGGCAGAAAAGTAATCGTTGCCGCCGATACTCAGTATAACAACCTCTATATTTTTCATTTCAATAAAGGCTTTTCTGATTGTATTTTGTTTTTCGGGCCGATTCCACTGAGAGGCCTTGCTTCCCATGGTGGATGTACTGAAACAGGAGACTTTCGTTGAAACCGTGAAATGTTCCAGAGCAGCGTCGATGGAATTGTGCAAGCACATGAGCTTGGCCCAGCTGTCACCGACGATTAAAATTTTAACGTCGGAAACGCCGGCAAAAAGCGAAGTTGAAAATATTAAAATAAATAAAATAAAAAGTTTATTCATGAACTATTACTTGCACGGAGCTTGCTGAATCTCTTTAAGTTTGTCTACAACAGTTTGAACCCAGCGATCTTCGAGGTCAGAAACTTTTGTTCTTTGCTTCAGGTTTTGTAGTCGACCCATATGGCTGGCCGCAAAAATTAATTTTAAATTTTCCCGGGTTAATGCACCGGCCCGCTTCAGAAATTCAATTTTGCCGTTGTTCGAGACTGTATCCGGTATCTCTTTGCCACCGTCTGTTGTAACGAATTTACAGGTTCCTTCCTGAAAAACACTTGTTCTGTCGTAAGCCGACAAATCTCCACGAGGCATGTCACTACCGAAAAGTGGCTTCATAATACGGCTTCCAAAAGCTGCACCCAGATCGTGCGCCATGACCACAACGTCTTCACACTCAGATTTGTTATTTTCGGAAAAATTTGTGCAGACAACAGCATTTTGCATATCTGTTTTTCCGATGGCACCTACTAAGTTAGAAGCCAAAGCCAGAACTTCGATTTCAGTTCTGATTTCGTTGGTACTTTGCCCGTGCAGAGCGAGCAGTTCAGACCATTTCCATGGTTGCTGGGTGGGATCATAAAGACGGGTTCCATCAAATTTAATTTCGATGGAGGCATCGATGAACTGGGCTACGACAAGTTTTCCACCTTCCATCAGAGGCTCACGTTGAACTTTGAAAGGTTTTTGGCTACATCCGAAGCAAACCACTTTTTCGGTCATGTAATTTGAATGCGCCGGAATGCCCAAGGCCCAAAAAACCCGCGAAGCGGCCGAGCTTGTGTAGTTTTCGACATTTCTATCGCCGCCATCCTGATAGCGTACTTTCATGATAAGGGCTTTACGATGTTTTTTCTTATCATCTTTACCCATTTCAAAAAATCTCTCATTATTTTTGTCTGTTAAATAAACCTCTTCACCTTCACTCACCAGACCGACAGCTTCCGGCACTAATTTTCCTTTGGAGTCTATGAGTTGATTATTTTCGTTTGTTCGTGCACATCTGAATTTTGCTGATACGCCATTTTGTTTTTGATAGACGAAACGGCAATGAATGATCGAACCATTTACGAAACCTTCTTTTTTGCTGGCTGGATTGACCAGTAATGAACGAAACTGTTCACTAGCAACATCAGGGGGATTCAGAAGAAAACGGGCCTTGTTAAGACACTCCTGTCGATTTGGAGCCAACTGCTCCGGAGTGAGTTTGTTTTCTGTGTTAAGGCAGGCCGCCATGGCCATGGAATGATAGGTACAAAGAATTGTTGCAGCTAAAATCAGTTGTCGAAAAAGCATAGTAATCTCCCTGTGAATTCCGGTTCAGAGAATAGAGATGCAATCCATGCCATTGCATCATTTTGAGACATATTGAAGAGGGCTCCATTACGTTCAACCTGAGGATGTAAATGGAATTAACAATGGCAGCCGTTAATGGTCGCCGGATTCACCAATTCCTTGATCTTCAATTCTCGAACAATGTACCATTTATTCACATGTCATTGATCA
Organism: Pseudobdellovibrio sp.; assembly: GCA_043734765.1. Classification (GTDB taxonomy): domain Bacteria; phylum Bdellovibrionota; class Bdellovibrionia; order Bdellovibrionales; family Bdellovibrionaceae; genus Pseudobdellovibrio. The sequence goes on from JAYTFA010000014.1 coordinate 2,226, forward strand.
ATTTTGCGAAATACATTTACGATAACTACCCGGGACTCGTAAAAAAACTGGGCTTACTGGAATTAGCGGCCTTACCCCCGTATCGTTCATTTTACATGAAAAGCATTGAGCATAAAATGCAGAGCTTTAATAACGGAGCCATAGCGGTTGAATTTGAAGTGACCAATAACTGCAACGCCGATTGCATCATGTGCCCGAACAGCCTTATGGTACGCCCCATAGCTAAAATGGAAATGGATCTATTCAAAAAGATTGTGGATGAATTTGCAGTTGAAAATCTCCCACTGATTAAATTTGTTTTTGCGGGAATCGGTGAACCCACGTTAGATCCTCTTTTACCTGAAAAAATCCGCTATCTTAAAGAAAAAATTCCCAAAGTGCCGGTGCAATTAACCACAAATGCTTCCCTACTTACGGAAAAAAAATCCCGGGAACTGATCGAGGCCGGGCTGGATTTAATGATTATCAGTTTTAACGGAACAACTAAAAAATCTTACGAAGCCGTAATGGGGAATTTAAAATTTGATAAAACCATGGAAAATGTTTTACGCTTTTTAACCCTGCGCAAAAATAACATTCCGCATGTAACTTTATCCTGCGTGCGTTTGGATGCGAATGCGGAAGACTTTGCCGGCATGGAAAAGTCCTGGAAAGAAAAAGGCGTTGTGGTGGATGCCGTTAAAACGCCGGTGCCTTTTAATCGCGGCGGAGATCAGATGGAGACTCGCTACAAAAGCAAATGGGCTCTGCCGAAACCCACTTCAAAACGCCAGATGTTTCCATGCCGGATGATGGGTGAGAATCTGCTGATTCACCCGAACGGCAGCGTGGTTCTGTGTTTTGTGGATTATGAAGAAAAACACGTAATGGGCCAGTTCGGCAAAAATTCGCTTCGGGAAATTCTGCAAACCAAGCAGAGCTGGTTTGATCAACACAGGCAGGGCGATTTTTCGCGAACTCCGCTCTGCAAAAACTGCAGTTTTATGCGCGAACAGACACTGGCGTGGTGGAAGGATTCTTATTTCTGATTTGAAGCGATTTTCCGGAAAAGTAATTTTAATTACAGGAGCTTCGAGCGGAATCGGTGCCGCTGTTGCCCAGGCGTTTGCCGCTGAAGGGGCTTCATTAATGTTGAGTGCGCGCCGCTTAGAGCGTTTAAATGAATTGGCGGCCACCTGCCGTAACCTGGGAGCGCGATGCGAAGTTATGCAAACCGATATTCAGGATGAAGAACAGACTTTGAAGTTGGTTGAAAAAACTCTGCAATATTTTACGCAAATTGATGTGCTAGTGAACAATGCCGGCATCGGAACCTACGGATTGTTTCACCAACAGCCGTGGACTGAAATCCGCAGAACATTGCAAACAAACCTGACCGGCGCGTTGTTCTTGTGTCATACAGTCGTACCTCATATGGTGAAGCAAAAATCCGGAATGATCGTAAATGTTTCATCGGTGATTGGTAAAAGGGCTATTGCTCATCTGGCTTCTTACTGCGCCAGTAAATTCGGGCTTTGGGGATTTTCGCATTCTCTCAGACTGGAATTAAAAGAATTCGGAATTCAGGTCTGTCATTTTTGCCCCAGGGCTACGTCTACGGAATTTCAGAATCTGGCCGGATTTAAATCCGACAGTCATGCGGATTCATCCGAAACAGTTGCTAAAGCAATGGTGCAGGCCGTACTGAAACGAAAAAGTGAACATATAATGTCGTTACG
>JAYTFA010000015.1:0-5095 GCA_043734765.1 Pseudobdellovibrio sp.
TAAATTACGGATTAACTTCATACCTCGTCCGCCACCACCGGCCGCCGCTTTAACAATTACAGGCAACCCGATTTTTTCTGCCTGCTTCAGAAGTTCAGAAGTGGATTGGTCTTCACCTTCATATCCGGGAATTAATGGCAATCCAGCCTGCTTAGCCAAATTCTTAAATAAAACTTTATCTCCCAGAATTCGAATAGAATTTGCCGAAGGGCCTATAAAAGTCAGCCCGTTTTTTTCACATTGTTCAGCAAAAGCGGCGTTCTCAGATAAAAAACCAAAACCCGGATGTAGTGCATCCGCACCGGCTGCAATGGCCGCACTTATGTTGGCTTCGATATTCAAATAGCTGCGGGATGCTGTTGCCGGGCCGATACAAATAGTTTTTGTCGCCAATCGATAGGCACGGGACTGTATATCGACGTCGGAATGCAATAAAACCGTTTCTAACCCCAGCTCTTCACAGGCTCGGATTATTCGAACTGCAACTTCGCCGCGATTTGCAATGGCCACTCGACGCATTGTTTTCATAAAAACTTCTTCATTCGCAACTGAGCCTCTTGGCTCATCCGTCGCTCAGTAATAACACGTGAACAGTAGTCTCTCTGTTCGCTCGGCGATTTGTTATGAAGTAATGAGTTTATTAATTTCTTCGTTTCTTTCATAGCCTCGGTACCGTTAGTCGAAAATTTTTTCACAACTTCAGAATCTTCAATTTTCGTGCTGTAGATTCTCTGAATCAATCCGATGTTTTTTGAATCCTGTGAACTGAAAATTTCGGCGCTTAACATAAATGGCCGATAAAAAGCGTCCGGAATTTTTCTCGAAATAAATCCCGAAATAATGGCGGGTGCAAGGCCCAGTTTCACTTCACTGAAACAAAACTGGGTTTTTTCTTCGGCGTAAACGTAGTCACAACAAGCCAACAATCCCAGCGCTCCGCCGAATACTGCACCGTGCGCAATTCCGATGACCGGAGTCTGGCATTCTTGAATCGCCTCAAACATATTCCAGAGTTTTTTTGAGTCTTCGATGTTCTCTTCGAAAGAGTAATTAACCATGTCTTTCATCCAATTGAGATCCGCACCGGCACAAAATGCAGTGCCCTCACCTTTTAAAATAATAATCTTGGATTTGTTTTCCAGATTTTCATCTTTAAAAAATTCGGTTATTTCAGAAATCATTTCGGGATGAAAAGCATTTTTGACTTCAGGCCTGTTCAGAGAAATTATTTTAATCTCCGGGTCTTTCTCAAAAATTTCTACACTAATGAATTTAAAACTTCTTAATTTCATCATTACATCCTGAAAACGCCCTGTTGTTTCGGGCCCCAATCTTTATTTAAGCTAGCCGAAATTCCCAAAGCTAATACACGCCTTGTATCTTTCGGATCGATAATACCATCATCCCAAACTCTTGCAGTGGAGAAGTAAGCCGAGCTTTCCTGCTCGTATTTTTCCAGTGTGGGTTTTTTAAATTCAATTTGTTCATCTGCTGACATAGTTTGATTTTTTAACCCCAGTTGATCCATTTTTACAGTCAGAAGTACGTTAGCAGCCTGCTCTCCGCCCATTACGCTTATTCGTGCGTTCGGCCACATCCAGAGTTGTCTGGGAGAATAGGCGCGTCCGCACATACCGTAATTTCCGGCTCCGTAAGATCCGCCGATGACAACTGTAAATTTTGGTACTCGTGCATTTGATACAGCCATTACCATTTTGGCTCCGTGTTTTGCAATTCCCTCTTGTTCATATTTTTTTCCGACCATAAAACCGGTAATATTCTGTAAAAAAATTAATGGGATTTCTCTTTGCTCACACAACTCAATAAAATGCGTTGCCTTTTGCGCGCTCTCGCTGAACAAAACACCGTTGTTAGCAATGATACCCACGGGCATTCCCCAAATATGTGCAAAACCCGTTACTAAAGTTTTTCCGTAGAGCGCTTTAAACTCATGAAATTTTGAGCCGTCCACAATCCGTGCAATCACTTCACGGATATCAAACGGAATTTTTGAATCCGAAGGCAATACTCCATAGATTTCATCAACTGAATAAAATGGCTCCTCGTTGGGTTGAGTTTTTAATTTAATCGCGGGGCGTTTATTTAAATGCCGGACAATGGATCTAGCAATATCAACAGCATGTTGATCATTTTCAGCAAAGTGATCTGTCACTCCGGATAATTCACAGTGAGTTAAAGCTCCCCCCAGTTCCTGAGCGTCAACAATTTCACCAGTTGCAGCTCTTACTAAAGGTGGACCGCCTAAAAAAATCGTTCCGGTGTCTTTTACAATTATATTTTCGTCACTCATTGAAGGAACATATGCGCCGCCAGCTGTGCAAGACCCCATCACAACTGAAATTTGAGATATACCCTGTGCGCTCATTCGTGCCTGATTATAAAAAATACGCCCAAAATGCTCACGATCCGGAAATACCTCCGACTGCATCGGTAAATAAGCTCCGCCGCTGTCAACCAGGTAAATACAGGGTAATCCATTTTCCATGGCAATTTCCTGCGCACGCAGATGCTTTTTAACTGTGACCGGAAAATAAGTGCCACCCTTAACTGTGGCATCGTTAGCCACAATAATACATTGAGTGTCTTCAATAACTCCGATTCCTGTAATAATTCCACCGCCGGGAGCCTGGCCCTCGTACATATCAAAAGCAGCTAATGTTGAAAACTCCAAAAAAGCGCTGCCCTGATCAAGCAAAGCTTCAATGCGTTCACGCGCCGTCATTTTACCGCGGGCCTTATGCTTCTTAACCGATTCCTCGCCGCCGCCGATTTTTGCAAGCTCCATTCGTCGTTTCCAGTTTTTAACATGCTCAAATAACGCAGATTTATTTTTTTTAAAATCTGCCGAATTGATATCAATTTGACTCTCTAATATCATTTTAACTTCCTAGGCAATTAATTCTGTCTTTTCAAGCTGTAGCTTAAGTTTAATCAAATCAGTTCTGTTTGATTTATCAATTTTAACTTTTATTTCAAATTCAATTTCATTTTTATTATTTTTTTGAAAATCCATAAAGAAATCATCTATTGTGTTTTGATCTGATTCCAATATAAGTTCCATGTCGGCCGACCATTTTTGTTTTTTTGATAAAACTATTTCGCTAGCAGTAGCACAAAAAAAACTCTCAGCCATAAGTTTCTGTAAAAAAGATCTGCACAGCTCTAAACTGGCGTTCAGAACGAGCCCCTGATGAATTTCATTCTGAAAATCAAAATTTGTATTTCTGGCCGGAACCAATGCCTTTATTGAAAAATCCGAGACTTCAATCATTCGGAAACCGGTTCCCAGAAGTTCCGGGGCTAACCAATCTAACGCGTAGCTTAAGGCCGGCTGAAGGTGTTTCGGACTCTTAACCTGAGCCCAAGTTTTTAGCTCTTTTAATTTTTCAGTTGTTACTTTATAGAAATTCATAGTTTTTAAATCCTTGCCTCATAAGACGCTAGCATGATGAACTAGGCTTGTCACATTTCATAAGCTATGTCTGGAGGCAACAATGATTAAATTGGTAAGTTTTATCGTATTTATCGCGGCATTTGTTTGGACGTGGTTCTTATTTAATTCCGAGAGCAAAATCAGCCTCGCCACGCATGCCGGTATACAAAGCAAATTTATGATTCTAATCGAAGAAAGCGTCAAAGCGGCCAAGCCAAACTCCAGCAATTTTGAAATTTTAAACATTTATACTGAAAAAATTGATGACAACCAAGTTAGCGCCCACTTTTCATATAAATATGCGGATCAACTCCAGGATAAAGAAAAAGTTAACCAAACCATGACGGGTGAAGCTATCCTTTATCGAGGCCTTTCTGAAAACCAAAAAGATGATAAATGGATTATTAAATCAATAAAAACCGACAATACCAAACTCGAATTTCAGCAAAATCTTGTTGTCTCTTCTGATGCCACGCAGGCTCCCGCGACAGAAGAAAAAAAGTCTCAATAAATGTCCACCGGCTATATCACAATAGATGAAGATGGTGATATTTTTTTAGACCCTGATAGCCCCGCTGTATCAGATCCGAATTTTATTGAGGAAATTCATCGTAATTTAAAATTAACCGATAAATTTGCATTGATGACTGAGTTTCACGATGAAGAGTATATCGTTGAATCCTTTGACCACCCCTTGCATATCATTGCTGTCGAATTCAAAGACAAAAAAATATTTTTGCAGACTAAACAGAATACTTTATTTCAGGCTGACAACTCGAAATGGTCCGTTGATGAATGGGACCGATTTAACGGTTTAACAACGTCCAACTCACCATTTGTTTTAACTAAAAAAGCCCAGGCACAAATTTTTAATCTGGCTGACTCTTATGACGATGAAGGTTTCGTTGCCGAAAAAGAATATGTCGCGACTCCACCTTATTATATTGATACTGCGCAGATAGAAAACCCGCAGTACTGGCTGGATATTTACAAAACCGAACCAAATCCGAAATTTAATTTAAACGAACCCGCGGAAGCCTTTAAGGACATGCTGCCTCGGATTAAACTTCCTAAGTCCAGAATTCTGGTTTTGGGCTGCGGAGAGGGTCATGACGCCGCACTATTTGCCGAGGCCGGACACCTTGTTACGGCCGTGGATTTTTCGAAAGAAGCTATTTCCCGCGGGAAAGAAAAATATTCTCATCTGCATAATCTTACATTTTATGAATCCAATATTTTTCATATTCCCCAGGAGTGGAATTATGGCTATGACGTCGTTGTCGAGCATACTTGTTTCTGTGCTATTCCACCCGATCAAAGAAATGAATTGGTTAAACTTTACCGGCGCATGCTTCACGAGGAAGGACAACTTCTTGCCGTATTTTTTGCTATGGAGAAACGTTCCGGACCACCTTATGGTTCGACCGAATGGGAAATCCGAAAGCGCACTGAACCTTATTTTCATTACTTATTCTGGGGAAGACTGCGAAATTCAATACCACGACGATTGGGACGCGAATTATTTGTATTGGCTAAAAAAAGAAAAGGCTAAGTTTTTAACTCAGCCTTTTTTAATTTAAAATATTTAACTTAAATTATGGAAGTACAAATTGCAGATCAGCTAAGCTCGTCGTCGCGGCA
>JAYTFA010000016.1:0-2355 GCA_043734765.1 Pseudobdellovibrio sp.
GGCAAACAAAGATGATCTGACTGTCGCATGCCCGGCTCATTTATTTTTTCCGCTGCCAAACTAAAAGAGGTTCCGTCAAAAGTTTCAATTAGTATGAACTCTGGCTGTAATCGCGCCATTCCCTCGAGGACCCAAATGACATGAGGCGTATGGTAAAGAAATCCTAGGCAGATGACAGTATCAAATTGCGCCGAGGCAAATTCGTATAATTTAGTATGAATGTCGGCCTCGTGAATTTTTAGTTTTCCTTCGAGAATTTCTTTTGAAAAGTCTCTTAATAATGCTTTTACGGCCCATCGATTTAATTCAATGACCTGCACATCTGCCGCTCCTTCATTCACAATGAATCGGGTAAACCAACCAGAAAAAGGCGCAAGCTCAAGGACCCTTAGTTTCGCAAAATATTCGGTAAAAGGTGCCAAGAGATATTTTTCCCGCACCTTCATTAATTTAGAGTGACCATTGTCTGTGCTATCGTTTGGTCCGGCCTTTAAGTTCATAGATACCGAATGTACTTTTATCGTTTAAGGAACGCAAGGTCCAGGAGGTCCAGTGTAAAGAATTTAACCCTGCTAAAAAAACCGTCTCAAATTGAGTCGTCGCCCTCAGTAATCTCAATTAATTTATTATTTATACCGATAGGATTCTGTGTATCATTTGGGGGGCCAATGAGGCTTTTGTTTTATTTTTTATTGGCAGTATTATTTAATGTAACCGTTCATGCATCCGAAACCGCCAACGGCAGATCTGAGGCAGGTTCAGCATCAAGTTCCAGCAATTATAAACCCGACGATGGCAACTGCCCCACTCTTTTAAAAAAATGGGTTGATGATGATTTCAAGGATCAGAGTTCCTTCTTTTTTCAGTTTAAAAGCGAAGCTAAAATGTGTCAGACTTCCGTTAGAGGTTATCAGGATTATTTAAAAAATAAAAATCGCAGCCCCAACTTTTCCGATGCCAACGGCTTAGGTCAACATTTAAGTCAGATTTACAAGGATCAGGTTCATAATAGCTACCAGGATCGCTATCTGAAAGACTGTAATGCATTACCCCCTGAAAAATCCACTGCAATTCAAACTCGATTTTATGCGGCCTCTGCCCGAATAGCCGCAGTTAATTCGCCAATATTGGACGAAGTTGCTTACTATGATTCTATACTTCCAAGCTCCAAAGCTGCGCTGGAAGGTGTTGAATGTACGCCGATGTTTCCTGACAACCATAAAAAATGTCAGGAATATAAAACACAGGCACAAGGTTGCACGGGCGATAAAAAGAAGCGCCTTCAGGACCTGGTTGAAAAAACCAGACATAACATGTACGCCATTGAAAGGCTCACAGAAGCCTATGATGAGTGCGTTGGAAAAATCGCCAACGAGCCCGGTTCAGGCGCCGGTCGCGGGCATAAAATGGCTCCTGCTGCAGAAGCAAAAGTAAAAACAAACTGCGATCCCTTTTTGCAGGCCATTGAACTTAAAAAAAATGATACTCCCTGGATTCGCGGAGAGAAATTCACTGACGTTGTAACCAAGGAAAAACGCAGCCGAAGTAACAAAAATAAAGGCAAATTTGACTTCTCAGATAAAAATCTTGAAAAAGCCATCACTGAACAACTGACAGTTAACCGAAAAGGGCTCACGGATAACTACAAAAACAATTTAGAAAATTTCAGATGTCTCTCCACCTCGATAAAAGTTAACGGCGAACCCTGCGACTTCAAAAAAATACGGACTGACCTTGCAAGTTTACCGGATCTCACTCAGGATTCACTCTCCTATAAAAATCCAAAAGATAGGGAAGCTAAAACTTACCTAGAGGCAGAATCCTGCCTTTTAGAACGCGGCGAAGACCGCGCAAAAACTCAAAATATAATCACGGACTCTGGAACCGGCATCGTTATCACCGTTCTAACTGTCGGAATCGGATCCATTGCGTCCGGAATCAGAGCTGTTAATACTGCGAGCAAAGTAGGTCGCGTTGAAAAATACATTGCAAACGGACTCGGGAAATCAGCAACAAATGTAGGTCGCGGGCTCGAAGTGGGTAATGGCGCATTCAATGCGGCACTCACAACCCAAGATTTAAAACACACGTACGATACCTGCTCTAAACAAACCAGCACCGTAGCAAAACAGAGCAACAAATCCGCAGTTACAGCTGAAAATGTATGCTCGGATTCAAAATCACCTTTGGCACAGGCTCGCGAAGAAGAATCCGACTGTTTTATGGCCGCACTTTTTTCTGCACCCGGATTACTTCCTGTTGCAGGTGCAATCCCCGGTTTAATCAGAGCCGCAAAAGCCGCACCGGCCGCCGCAACCATAGCTAATTCGGCCGGAGTAAAAACAGCCGTAGCCG
>JAYTFA010000017.1:0-8132 GCA_043734765.1 Pseudobdellovibrio sp.
AGTTTGCTGACCGCAAGCAGATTTTGTTGTTTAGAAAGATTTTTTACAATCAAAGATCTTACGGAGTCTTCAGAAAATCCCATGCATTAAGTTTGAATAACTTTTCGATCGCATGCAAGGGAAGTCCAACCACATTATTGAAATCACCCTCATATTTTTCTACAAATTGACTGCCTATTCCCTGTATCGCGTAAGCGCCGGCTTTATCAAAAGGCTCTTTTGTTGCGATATAATCATGAATTTCCTGCGAACTGATTTTCCGGAAAAAAACCTCTGTTGTTTCAACATGAGACACCCTTTCATTGGTGTTCAGGTCTAATAAATAGACGGCAGTTTTTACCTGATGCTGATTTCCGGACAAAAGGCTTAAAAATTCAAAAGCCATTTTTTCATTTTCGGGTTTTCCCAGGGCTTCAGATCCAAAACAAACCATTGTATCTGCCGTCAAAATTATTGCGTCCCGAAAGGCTAGACCTTTGTCCCGTATTTCTAGAACCACGGCCTCAGCCTTACGTCTGGCAATGTCTAAAATTTGTTCGTTTAGACTTAGGTTTTTATTAGGGATTTCCGATACATATACTGGGAATGGAACAAATTGATATCCTGCTTTTTTCAGAATTTCTGAACGCCGCGGAGATTGGGAAGCCAAGATTAATTGTTTCATCAAAAGATAATTTACTTGAAAAGAGGAATTATGGGTAGTGCAGAACTGATGCTTTTTGCTGGGCTTGTTATGGCAGGGGCCTCCGTGTATCTTTTTGTTTCCTCTTTAATGGCCGGTCGCCCGGGAGAATCTCAGCTTTCATGGGCCAGCGGCAATGAGCCAATTAAATCCAAAAATGCCGTAATTAACATTTGTCGTCCGATGGTGCATCAATTCACTCTACAGCATGCAGCAAGAATCAAATCGGTAAAATACAGAAAAAAAATCAGAACTTTAATTAAAACAGGTGGGTTGGAATCAGAGATCAATGAAGATGAATTTATCGGTCTCCAATTGTTTCTTGGTGTTGCGTTTCCGATATTTTTATACATCATGAATTTTTCTTTGAGTTTAGGTCTGTCCCTTCCCATGATTATTGGATTAGGTTTCATTGGTTTTTTCATGCCGCAAATGCATTGTAAGGGCACTAAGAAAACCCGGGAGTTAAGCGTAAGAGCGGATATGCCGTTTTTCATTGATCTGCTGGCCTTATCAGTTGAAGCCGGGCTCGATTTTTTCGGCGCTATCCAAAAAATTGTTGATAAAGTTGCCGACAAAAATTCTGTATTGGCCGAAGAATTCAATATTGTCCTGAAAGATATAAAAATCGGATCTTCAAAAACTGAAGCCTTAAAGGAAATGGCAGCCAGATTGGATATGTCCGAAATTACAAGTTTTGTTGCAGTGTTAATTGATGCCGAAGCTTCAGGTACAAGTATCTCACAGGTTCTGAAGGATCAATCAATTCAGATGCGACTGGAAAGATTTTTACGGGCTGAAAAAGCGGGTGCTCAGGCTTCGCAATTAATCATGATTCCACTTATGTTATTTATTTTACCGGCAGTTTTTATTATGGTGTTCGGTCCGGTTGCTCTCAAAATGATGTATGGGGGCGGATAATGGCAAGACTATTTAAAACTTCAGAGTCAGGAGCTGAGCTCTTGGTGCCGGATCTCGAAATAGCCGATGGCTTCTGGTCGCGTGGTAAAGGTTTGTTGGGTCGTAAATCCCTTCAATCGAATGAAGCTTTATGGATCACTCCGGGAAACAATATTCATACTTTTTTTATGAAATTTTCCATTGATTGTGTTTTTGTAGATAGAAAAATGGAAATTAAAAATCTGGCTAAAAACGTAGATCCTTTCAGATTTGTAGGACCGTTTTGGAAATCACATTCAGTTATCGAAATGCAGGCGGGATTTATCGAATCCAGAAAATTAAAAATAGGAGATTACCTGTATGTGGTCAATTAGAGTTCTATCAGGTCAGCAAACCGGCCAGATATATGATTTGAAATTAGGTAAGAACGTATTCGGCCGCGGCGGAGTCAGTGACCTGAAAGTTCAATCATTGGGAATTTCCAAAGAACACTGTGAAATTCATGTTTATAAAGATAAAATGATGATCGTAGATTTAAAATCGAGTAATGGTACTTTTGTTAACGGGGTTAAAATTCAGAATTCCATTATCCGTGTCGGAGACAAAGTGAGTCTATTCGATGTGATATTGGATATTATTCCAACGCCAGATATCCGTCCTAAAAACACACCTCGCCCGGTGAAGCCGTTGCAAAACCCGCCGGTGCAGAGTCGTCAAGCTCCTCCGCCTGTACCATTGGGTTCTCAACAAGTGCCGAATTATCCTGTTATGAATTATCCACAACAGGGAAACTCGGCTATGCAGATGAATTATCAACAGGCACCGTCGATGTATCAGGGACAGCAAGGGGCCGCTCAACAACAGGCAGCCGCACCCCAGGTTTCATTCCAACAAAAAATAGAAAATTATATAGAAAATGTGGTGATGCCGGCTATTTATAAACTGGCTATCGTATTTTCATTTAAACAAATTTTACAGGCGTTTGTAATTATTTTCATTTTTGCAGTTACGCTTCTTTCGACGTTTCCGTTAACGAATATAATGAAAGAGTCTAATCTTAAAGAAGCAACCAAGCGCGCAAAATCAGTTGCAAGGGCAGTGGCTAAATATAATGAACAGGCCCTGTTATCCGGACAATTGGCAAATCTATCGGTTCAGGAAGCATTAAAGGAAGACGGAATTAAAGAAGCTTTTATTATTCAACATTCTGATGGTTTGGCTGTTGCGCCTCCGGAAAAAGCAGGTCGGGACGACACAAACCCCCTGGTCCTGATTGCGCGCAAAGAATCCCGTGCTGCCTTTGCCAGAATTGACTCCAATACAATCGGAGCCTCTTTTCCGATTGCAGTTTATGATCCCTCATCTGGAGAGTCCACGCCGAAATATCATGCCATCGTAACTTTTGATATCAGTTCACTCAACTTCGATGATGGAAGAGTTATAAGTCTATTTATGCAAACTTTGATTATTTCCTCTGTACTCGGGTTGCTCTTGTACTACTTATTTGCACGTTTAATTGAGTTTCCGATAAGAACTTTAAATCTTCAGATCGATAAAGCGCTGCTGGAAAAATCGGATCGCACGGAAGTTCCATTTGACTACCCGATATTTCAGCAATTGGTTTCAAATGTGAATACGATATTGAACAGAGCCTGGAGTGGTGGCTCGCAGGCAGCTTCAAAGCCACAGCAGAACAAAGATGTGGAATTTTCTAATTTAGCAGAAATGATTTCACATCCGGTTATTGTTGTTGATGTGGATCAGAAAGTGATTGCTCTTAATTCCAACTTCGAGCAGCTGGCACAAATAAGTAGAGATGCAGTTCTAAATCAGAGTTACCAAACGATCACGGACAATGCGCTGGTACAGAATATCGATTCACTCGTGGCTCGTTCAAAGGCATCACCTTATGAAAAACAAATTGATAAAATCCCTTTTGCACAATTTGAGTGTGAAATATTCTGTCAGGCTTTTTTAAACCCCGATGGTGAACCGCAATACTATGTTCTCACCTTGGTGCAGATTACCACTCAATAAAGGAGTTGATTAACAATGTCAGCGGCTGTTCAACTGAGATCTGAAATTAAAATTAAGCTGAGTGTGGTTTCAGGACCGCATTCGGGTCAGTTTTTTCAGTTGAGCAAACCGGTTTTTACAATTGGCCGTGGTCCGGAAAATGACGTTGTCTTAATGAATGACCCTCAAATCAGCCGAACACATGCCAAAGTAAGTATTGTGGACCGCGATCTAGAAGTGAGTAATTTAAGCAGTAAAAATGCAATTTTTGTACAGGGCGAAAGCGTTCAAAAATGGAAAATCGTTAACAACTCAAATTTTACTGTTGGCGACAGCGAGTTCAAGGTTGAATATGATTTAGGTCAGATCGTAGCTTCGACATCACCAAATAGAGTTGCAGATGTATTACCTCTTAAAGCAAAAGCAAAGGTAGCGGCTCCTAAAAATGCAGTCGTGGCCAGGCCGAATCCGTCGCAAAAGCCATCAGCGACAGTTGCCAGAAATTCCGCCCCTGCCATGCGTTCACGGCAAGTGCTGCATCCTCAGCAGAGAATGCAGCAAGGCCAAGTAGGTCAACCGAGACCTGCGCCACAGACCTTCAATCCAAATGCCGGATTTCAAAATTCGCAGGCCACCATCGCCAACGGCTCGCTGATGGCAAATCCCAAATTTAAATTCTACCTTCTCATCGCGATTGCAGTCGTGGGGATATATTCTTATTTATCGGCGCCTGGTAAAAATGCACAAGCTAAAAAAATTGCATCCACTTTGAAATACGAAGACGAAGTTAATACAAAAATGATTTCAAAAAAAGAAAAAGATATGGCAGAAGATCGTGAAAATAGGTCAAAAGAAAAGGCTAGATCGCCGCAGGCATTTCGAATTGAAGAAAGTTTTATGCGCGGAATGCGGGACTACCAGTTGGGCAATTATCCCAGAGCCCAGGAGTTTTTTCAGTTAGTACTTAATTTAGACCCAGACCATGCGCTTGCTAAACGTCACCTGTATTTGTCAAAAGTCAGATTTGACGAACTTGTCCAGGAAAAATTAATGCTTGGAGAATCCTATTTTAAGAAGCATAATTTTAGAATGTGTGAGTCATTGTACAGACAAGTTATGGATATGCTGAACGGTAAAAATAATGATCAGAAATATCAACTTGCTGAAAAGAAAGCAAGAGAGTGTGAACTTGCTGTTGAAGGTATTCGGTAATGTCGCGCCTTAAAGTAATGCTCCGTGGCGCACTGATCAGCGAGATTGAACTCAATCATGGAAAAGAATACATCGGCGGACGTAAAGACGGAAGTGACATCCGGTTACAGGCCGAAAAAGGCATCTCCCGCGAACACTTTAAATTAAAATTTACCGAAGGACACTGGCAGATCAGCGCAGTTTCCAGATTTGGTGATGTTTTTTCTCTCGGCCAAAAAATAGAACAAGCAGACTTACAGCATGGCCAGACCTTTCAGATTCCGCCTTACGAGTTTACCTTTCTGGATGTTCCTGATGCGGGCTTGCCTAATCAGAACAAAGAAAATGTTGCCGATTTCGGGGAAAATGAAAGAACCGTTATCGGAGCAGCTCCGCAGGTGCCGTATATAAAAATGGTTAATTCCAACGGTGAAGTCAGGGAGATGCTTCGCCTTGAAGTTGGCGAAGTGTGGGTGGCCGGGCGGGATCCTTCCTGTCAGATTATAATTCCTGATCAACGGGTAAGCCGCCGACAGTTTGAATTATATAAGGTCAATTCGGCTTATACGATTTTAGACTTAGCCAGCGTAAACGGAACATTTTTAAATGGCAGTCCTGTATCCTCAACCGATCCACAGACATTAAAGAGCGGCGATGCGATCAGCGTATTAGATAATACGATGTATTTTGAGCTCCATGATCCTAATTTTAAATATAAGGTTGAGCGAATCGAAGTGCCTCCGATGCAGATTGAGCAGATAGAAGAGGAAGTAGTTTACGACGAAGTTCGCGGCGAAACAGAGATTCTGCAAAGCCCGGATGAAATTCCGCAGGTGGAGCAATACGACGTGCAACAGCAGTTGATGGCCTCCGACAGTCCATTCACGGGCATGCCCGGTGAAGAAGGACAAGACCCGAATCAGTTTTATAATTTTCAACCGCCGCCGCCGCAGGAAGTTCCGGTCAGCGGGTTAAATAAACTAATGCAGAATAAACCACTGCTTATAGTTGTAGTGTTGGTGATATTGGGCGGAGCTTATTTTATCAGTGACTTGTTAAAGCCGGAGGCTCAGCCGACTCAGGTTGCAGCGACCAATGCCGACCCTTTTTCAAAACTGACGCCCGCGCAGCAGAAAGAAGTTGAAGAGTATTATAATCTGGCTGAACAAATGTATAATCAGCAGAAATATGATTTGGCTCTTGAAAAAATCAGAAAAATAAAAGAACTCCTGCCAACCGGTTATAAAGATAGCAATAAAATTGAGCTCGACTCGGACCAGGCTAATCTGACATTGGTTCAACGTGCTAAAGACGAAGAAGCTCAAAAAGAAAAAGATGAACGTGAGTCCAAAAATAAAACGATTATTGCAACCTGCGAAAAGCTGATAACCCCTAAAGTTACCACAGCCGAAATGAGTCAGTGCTTGGCGCCGGTAGCCGCGTTTGATCCCTCTAATAACGATTATGTAAGGTTGATGGCTGAAGCTGAAAAACTCGAAAAAGACCGCGAGCAAAAAGAAGTTGAAGCTAAAAACTATGCGAAACAGGTGGAAGATTTAAATAAGTTGTACGCTGATGCCGAAGCCGTTCGCGCAGAGGGGTTTGCATTCAAGGCCATAAAAAAATACAAACTGGTGATCAAATCCGAACTGCCTGACCCTAAGAAACTGAAAAATAAATCTAAAGACCGGATTGCATTTATCGAACAGAAAATCCGGGAAAAGTCCGAAGGCAGTATCAGCTCAGCAGAAGCTCTGTTTAAGTCCGGAAATTTAAAAAATGCAGTTATAACTTTACGGGAAGCTAAAATTTATGACCCTGAAAATAAAAGTATTCAGGAAAAAATAGATGCTTTCTCGCTTGAGCTAAAACGTCAGGTTCGGACTCTTTATCAGGAATCCATTATTGATGAAAATTACGGCATTATTGAAAATACGGAAACCAAACAGGGCGCCAAAGACAAATGGAAAAAAATAACCGAAATCGATCTCGAAGACGGTGAATATTTCAGAAAAGCCGTTACCAAGTTACACCGCTATGGAGTTATGTAGTGAAATTTTTTTCGAGAACGGCCTATACCGGTCCAAGACTGGCAAATACAAATGTTCTCAATTTACTCGATGATCAGCTGATTTTGGTTTTACGGTCCTGGGGATCATCCGAATACAACCAGAAATTTATTGATGAGGTGAAGCACTACTTATCCTCAACTCAAGCGGATCTCGAGGTCACCACCCCATTTGACTATCAGGAAAATTTATCCGGGCTTGCAAATCGTACACGAGTTTCATTGTTGCTGGCTCACGATTTGTTTTATAAAAGCGAAAATAAAAATGAATATCTTGTCGGTTTCGAGGCAACCGTGCTTTTTAAATCAAAAAATGAACTGGCATGGTCAAGTGTAGGGCGTTTTGCAATTAATAAAGTAATTGATAACACTCTTTGTACGTTAGTTGAGAACGGCTCTGACCTGGATTCTGAAGTTTTGTTGCCGGTTCAGTTAATCGGAGTTGAACGGGAAATCGATATCAGTTCGGGCTCTATGGTGATAAATGCTGATGACAAAATCGTTATATCTTCCACTTTCAAAAGTGATTTATTTATTAATGAGTTCGCGCAATCCGACGAGACTCTCGTGGATGTGAAAACAAGTACGGGCGTTTATTGGTTTTCAGTTATCACTTTGGGCTGAGCCCACATTTTATTCGGATTCCAGAGTCCCCAGATATTTTCCAGTGATAAATTATATGAATTTCTTCTGGCGTCATCATAAAGCGCATCCTTCTCAAGTTTCGGATCAAGAAAATAAATGAGCATAGTCGAAAGCGGCTGAACTGTTTTTTCTTTCAGAAGGCGGCTTTTTTCAAGTTGAAAAACAGATCTCCGGCTATTCGGTTTCGACCAATACTCGCGGTTGGAAAGAACCCACCTAGAGTCTAGAGGCTGGTAAAGCGTCCATTTCTGGGCAGAAACTCTTTTTCTGACATCATCCAAATTTCTTATATCGTCAGGTTTAATTTCAACTTGTGTCTTAATCAGGTCAATCGTTTCCATTCCATCGGTCAACTTATTATAAAATTCATTGTTTTGAGATTCTATAAAAAGATAGTTTTTAAATATTAAAGCAAATCGAATTTCAAGTTCGCGTTTCCATGTATTAGCGGTTTCGATAATTAATTTTCTGGATTCATCGGATAAATTTTCTTTTTTATTTTTGCTCCACAGCGCTGAAAAATCCCAGATTGGATATTGCGGATCTTGTGGCTTTGAATAGCTGCTGTTAATTGTACGCATTAAACTGTAGCCGAGGTCGGCCAGATTTACCGCCGTATCAATTTTCCAA
>JAYTFA010000018.1:0-2359 GCA_043734765.1 Pseudobdellovibrio sp.
AACCTGTTCTTTTGTTTTTAATTCTTTGATTTCCTCAATATCGGCGCCGGCAATAAAAATCCGGGGCTTGGCCGATTTAAAAATCACCATCTTGTAGGATGAAGATTTCAGTTTTTCAAGATGAGTTCTCAGCTCTGTCATAACTGCAGTGGATAGTTTATTGACCTTTTCGTTCGGCAGATCAAAAGTTAAAATTGCAACCTGATCCGAACCGATATTTTGTGTTGTTAATATAATTGCCGACATTTTAACTACCCTTCGTTCTCAATAATAATAGAACCACCCTGACCGCCACCAATACATAAAGTTGCTAACCCAAACTCTGTATTTCTTCTTTTCATTTCTTTCATTAATGTCAAAACAAGTCGTGTACCGGTTGCACCCACCGGATGTCCTAAGGCAATAGCTCCGCCGTTAACATTTAAAATATCGGTTTTTAATTCTCCGATTCTTCCGGCTAGACCGATTTTTTTGCCGAACTCATCAGAATCAAATGCTTTTTGGTTTGCCATTACCTGTGCTGCAAAAGCTTCATTCAATTCAACGAGGCCGATATCTTTCATCGAAAGGCCTGAACGCTTAAGAGCAATCGGCGTAGAGTAAGCAGGGCCCATTCCCATTCTTTCCGGCTCTAATCCTGCGTAGGCGTAACCGCGAATCCTGACGAGTGGTTTATAACCCAGAGCATCTGCTTTTTCCCGCGACATCATTAACACAACTGCGGCCCCATCTGTTATCGGGCATGTGTTTCCGGCAGTTATAGAGCCGGTCGTTTTATCAAAAAACGGTTTGAGTTTGGTCAATGCTTCAATCGTCTGGTTGTCTCTCGGACCGATATCTTCAACAATAGTTTCCTTGTAATCCGGTGGAAGATAAAAAGGTGTGATTTCTTCGGCCAGCTTGCCTTTAGCAGCCACTGCTTTTTGATGGGACTTAAGCGCGTATTCATCTTGCTCACGCCTGCTGATCCCGAATTCTTTGGCTATAACTTCTGCCGTCATTCCCATGTTGATGCCGACAAATGGATCTGTCAGGCCTTCGGCTAAAGTGATAATCGGTTTGTATTTTGTTTTCATCAAAGGTGGTGTCGTTACCATTTCCTTAATCTGCGACAAATCGGCTCGGAACCAGTCCCATAGGGCGGAAATTCTTGCACCGGCTGTTTTTGCTGATCCTAATCTTTCAATTATGCCGGTTATGGATGTCGGCATAAGAAGCGGCATAAGTGACATATTTTCTGTACCGCCGGCAACGACCATCTCCATTGTACCTGATTTTATTCTCTCAAATCCTGTTGTGATGCTCTCTAAAGCGGAAGCACAATTACGGTGGACTGTTACGGCTGAAGTTTTAATCGGAAACCCGGCGTTCAGAGCCACTACGCGCGCGATGTTAACCGCATCAGATGGAGAACCAGTATTTCCCATAATCACTTCATCAACAAAATCAACATTCAGATTAGTTCTTGCAATCAATTCCTTAAGTGCGGCCTGCCCAAGTTGAGCGGCGTGAACAGTTTTGAGTTTCGTTCCGGATTTAGCAAAGGGCGTGCGTACGCCTTCAACAATAACAACGTCACGTGAACTTTTAGGCATCGAACTCATAAGAACTCCTCTGATTTTGGTGCTTGAGCTCACTATTTAACCCCGAAAAGCAGCCACTTGCAATTGACGCTGGCTAGCAACCTAGACCGAGTGTTGAACTTTTGAAATTGTGCTTTTTAAAACTCAGACTTAGAATAAATACTCTACAAAATGAGGTTAAGTTTGGGAAACATTACTGATAAATCCATTGATAAATCTGCAGCTGAAATTTCGAGTTTTGAAAAAGAGGCACTTGAGTATCACCAAAAAGGCCGTCCGGGTAAAATCGAAGTCATTTCAACAAAAGATTGTAATACGGAAAAGGCCCTTTCGCTGGCCTATTCACCAGGTGTCGCCGCGCCCTGTAAAGCCATTGCAAAAAATCCGGAAAAAGTTTTCGATTACACCAGCAAAGGAAATCTTGTAGCTGTTATTTCTGATGGAACTGCTGTTTTAGGTCTGGGTAACATCGGGCCATTGGCTGCAAAACCGGTGATGGAAGGCAAAGGAATTTTGTTTAAAACTTTTGCGGGCATTGATGTTTTTGATATTGAGATTAAGTCTTCGTCATCAGCGGAATTTATAAACGCAGTTAGAACCTTAGAGCCAACTTTCGGAGGCATTAACCTGGAGGATATTAAGGCCCCGGAGTGTTTTGAAATCGAAGAAACCTTAAAAAAAGAAATGAATATTCCGGTGTTTCACGATGATCAGCACGGTACTGCTATTGTCAGTGGAGCCGCTCTCCTGAACGCCTGTCAGATCATCGGCAAAAA
>JAYTFA010000019.1:0-4762 GCA_043734765.1 Pseudobdellovibrio sp.
GAATATTAAAATGCCTACGGCAGATAAATGAAACAAAAGGCGCAGAACCCTATGGCCTGAAACTTCAAATTCAGCAGGTAGTCCTGATAAAAACGAAAAAAATCGAGTGCCAATGCCTAAAACCAGCAATAGAACCGGTGCCACAAAGTAAAAAAGCAACCCAAGCGATGTCTGACCTGAAACGTAAAAATAGCAACCCATTAGCGCCGCCGCTAAACCAAGCCCGATGTGCGAGAAAAAAACGGGGAGTTTATTATTCATTTTAAGTAGCCGTCTTACCGCAAAGATAATAATGAAAACTATCAGTGAGGCGCTCGCAGCGAAGTAAAGCAGGTGGTCAGTCTGCCACGAAAGAATTATCTGTATTAATACTAATAGCAGCGCGCCGGCGACCTCAAATTGATTCGCAGCTTTTGTTTTGCTCATTTTTGGAAGGGCGGTCATTAAAAAACCTGTTATGAAGCTCCATAGAAACCCACCCATCATCATTCTTGAATGAACGGTAACGGGTGAAAGGATTCCAGTATCCTGAAAAAGCCAAAAGCCAACCCCAATTATTGACGATAATACGCCTAGTGGGAAAAAAAACCGGTAAGGCGCAATCTGTTTCATAATTATTCCTTTTAAATACGTTCAGTATCACAATTAAAGTTGTTAGGTAATATATCATTTAGTCTTGTCGCGGGCCTGCGGTGGTACTGACGCAGATTATGTTCGATTCGCCTTGCCTTGCTGAATGAAGTGATGCGTTTCAGATAGCCGATAATCCGTGTTGCGTAGTCCACATTTTTAGATCCGCATTTTGAACAATAGCTCAGAGTTTTTTTATTTATAAACTCACAATCATTACAAAGTGTGACCTTTACATTTGTGCAAAAATAATTACAGCCGGACATAGCTGCGTAGTCGATCAGTAGGCTGAATTGCTTTTCTGTTAATGCTTCTTCAAGATTTAGGTGAAGTGCGGATCCTCCGTCTAAATATTTAATCATTTCGCGCCCATGCAACTGGAATTTATCCATAAAGTTTATATATTCATCTTCAACTATGTAAAAATATGAATTGTAACAGTCGCGCGTAATATAATAGCCATCTTTTTGATCCCACCCGGCATTTTTCACACCCAAATTCTCGGCCGGAACAAACTCAGTATTGAACATATACCCGGTTTCCGCATGAGCTGTTTTATTTTGATCATAAATAACTTTAAGCTGTGACGTTACAAAATTTTTATATTCAGGGTTATTACTGATTTCAAGGTCCAAAAATTCCGCAGCCTCAGTCATGCCGTTGATGCCAATTGTTAAGTATTGCTTATCGAGGCTTATAAATCCCGCGTCATAGACAGTTAACAGGCCGGCAGATTTAAATTCTTCGATAATTTTACGATAGGCGATCTGATATTTCTGGATCTTGATAATTTGTTCTTTCAGATCTTTACCGTCCTGAATGAGTCGGTTCATATTTAATGTGATAACATTGATACTTCCGGTGGCAACACCTCCTGCGCCTAATGAATAGCTAAAGGTATTGTCTTTAATTTCATTCCTTAACCTACAGCAGCTGGCCAGACTGTCAGGACTGTCTGACAAATACATAAAGAAGGAATTTCCCTGACTCAGTTCTTTACTTAACAGTTCTGAGTACTCACGATCTTTGACAATGTTCTTTTCGGTCAATAGTGCGGTTGTTACAACAGGAAAAGTCAGCAAAGCTTTTTCACGCTCTGTATTAAACCAACCTAAAAAATATCTTTGCAGCCGATCAACGGAGTCCCAAGAAGGCGTATCTCCATCCGGAAATACAAAGTTTTCAAACATGGCTTTAAAATAGTATTGATCGTATATTGAAATATTCCAAAATACAGATTGGTAACCCCGGGCTGCCGCCGGTTGATTTACAGAATATACAACTTGCTGTAACGCGGCCTTAATTTCGCCCTGGTGGGAGCTAAGATAGTTGTCTCCATAGTCGAGTCGTGCAAAATAGTCAAAATAGGTTAAAAATTCAACCGTGGCCACCGCACCCGCAAATTGGCTGCTAATGGCAAAAACGAAATTTATAAAAGTGCCACAAAAAGAATTAAGATGTTTCGGTGCGGCAGATTCTCCGCCGAGCTTTTTCATTCCGTCTAAAAGTAAGGGATACATAGTTACGGAAACGCAATACGGTTTTATTGAGGTTTCGTCATGAACATATATTTCGTGACTTTCAATTTGCCGGACATATTCTTCAGCGAGCTCAACTCCGAACAATTCCTGAATTTTTCGGCGAATCATCATTCTGTTGATCTGTATGTTAATATCTTTATTAATTTCCGACTCCAGTGTGGCGACGTTTTTTGTTGTAACATTGGCATTGGCATCAACCTTGGATGCATCGGCGGCATTATGCTTCAATAAGTAGTGGTTTATAAACGCGATCTTCCTGTTGATTTGATCTTCCGTAAGTCTCACCATGTTGCCCCCCTTGAGCTGTAAAATTAAATACTTTTCCTGATTCCAGTTCCACCAGTTTTTGATTTGTGTTTTGCATCGATAGGCCGCCCTGATCTTTTTTCCAGGATCCGGTTTTAAGAAATGTCAGCTCTTTTTTAATTGTTGAGCTCACATCGTCCAATCCTGTGTATAAACAGGTTTTAAGATTTTGTTTTCGACAAAATAGTAAAAACTCCAAAAGCTCTTCGGGTTGCCATTCGCCGCCCATAAACAACACGCATGTAATGGCTCCGCGGTATTTTGTAATGAAATTTTTGAGCACTTCTGTAGTGAGGATGTGTCCCTTTGCTGGATTCCAGGAATCGGCTGAATGACAACCCGGGCACTTCAGGGGGCAGCCTGTAATTAAAAATGAAAGAGATATTTCGTCCGGGACCTCTTGAAATGTAATTTGTTGGCTTAAGTATCTCATGTAGATAATTCTGTGAAGCCCCCTGTATATAGTCAAAGTAATGAAATAATTAACTAGTCCAGCATGATGCACATCATGATTTTACCGGTTAAGGTTTGCAAATATGATATTCATCATATTTTTACAGTTGATAGAGAATAAACTGTTTTGTATGGATTCATATTCACAAAACCAATTATTGAGTACTAGTTTCTGGCAAAAAATTGATTTTTTCAGAGGCGTGCCTTCTGAATTATTAAAAAATATATTAAGAGATGCCGAGGTAGTCGCTACGAGTTCCAAAAAAATTATATTTTATGAAGGAGATCGCGCAGAACATTTCGGCTTTGTTATAGACGGAATTTTCAAATTGCATCGATTGGATTATTTAGGTCACAGCGTAGCTATGGATTTTGTAACTTCCGGTGGAATGGTTGCGGGATTGTTAATGGCTGCAGAAGATTCTATTTATCCGGTAACGGTTCAATCTATTAAGGCGGGCAGTTTTTTAAAAATTCCAAAATCCACGTTTGATAGATACTGGTGCAATAGTGCTGACATTATGAAAAAAGTGCAAATAGCCAATATGGAACGAGTGAGCTCAATGCAGACTATGCGAGACGGGCAAAGGCTGCCTCTCGAACAAAAAATTGCGTGGATTCTTGTAAAACTGTTAGCAAAATTATTTGAAAATGATAAATTTTTAAAGATTTACTTTTCGAGAGTTGACATCTCAGATGCCATCGGTGCTGCACCGGCTTCAGTTATTCGGGTGTTTAGCAAATGGACAAAAGACGGTCTAATTGAAATTAAAGGTGGCGAAGAGTTCGTTAATTTGGAAAAACTTAATACAATCTATTTCAATACATTTGACATTTAGTTGATAGCTCCTTAAATCTTTAGTCCATGAGCCACATGCAAACCACACGATTTTTCAGACATTATAAAAATAAACCGTATAAATATCTGGGCGTCGTTCGACACTCTGAAACGCTTGAGGAGCTGGTCTTGTACGAAACACTCTATGAAAACCAATTAGGCCGAGTATGGGTACGGCCAAAAGAAATGTTTTTTGAAGATGTTGAAATCAACGGCGTTAAGAAACCCAGATTCGAAAAAATTAAATTCAGGTTTCAGGCATCTGAAACTCTTTCAGAAAAAGAAATAACTTCAATTCATGACCTGTATCGAATTTGTTTCAATAAAGAACTCAATCAAGATAAGTTTCAATCAAAGCTTAAGTTCCACAGCCAGGGTTTTTTTCTGACGTGCTTCGAAGGTGATAAGTTAATCGGCTTTAAGCTGGGCTATGCGCAGGATAAGGATTTGTTTTATTCATGGCATGGGGCTGTACTTCCCGATTATCAGAGTTTAGGTGTCGCAAGTGAGCTTATGAATCTGCAGCATGAATGGTGCCAAAAGAATGGGTTTAAAAAAATTGAGACAAGAACCCGCAATCACTTTTTAAATATGATCAGATTGAATCTTAAATTCGGTTTTAAAATTATAGGAACACAGTCAAGTGCCGTGGATGATATTAAAATTGTACTTGAAAAACTTTTATAATATTATTGAGTGGGTTCACGATCCCAGATTTGGGTTCGACCAAGCAAAGAAAACCCTATAAATCCGCGAACTTTCAGTTTTTTTCCATCTTCGATTAAAGTCACCTTGCAGGAGTAGGTTTTGCCGTTATTGGGATCTAAAATTTCACCGCCCGACCAGACCGAATCCGAATCTTTTTTTAAGCCGTTTAAAATTTGCATACCTATGACGAGTTGATTTTTTTTATCGCCGGTACATTTTTCGCATTTGGGATTTTGATCTTCGTCGGGTTTTCTGAAAACTTTCTCAATTTTACCGTAAAGCAGTC
>JAYTFA010000020.1:0-4723 GCA_043734765.1 Pseudobdellovibrio sp.
GCTTCGAGAAATTTAACATTTGTCGTTAAATCCTTAAGACGCTCCTGAAGTTCAACCTGAATTGTTTTGATGGCTTTCTTGATGTTGTCATCACCGGTGGCGTAATGGGAGCCGGGATAAATACCAATTTGATCCAGCTCTTCGTAAACCTGGGCCGTCAACGGATCAATCCAACTGATCTTGTCGACAAAGTCGCCGAAAAATTCAACTCGTAAAGCCCTGTCTTCTTCGTAGGGCGGAAAAACTTCAACGACATCGCCCCGCACGCGAATATTTCCGCGGGAAAAATCGACATTATTTCGGTCGTATTGAATTCGGATAAGTTCTTTTAAAAAATCATCGCGTTTGAGTTTGTCGCCGTTGGAAATCTGAATCATCATTCCTTCATAGGCCTCAGGCGAACCTAAACCATAGATACAGGAAACCGATGAAACAATAATAACGTCGCGACGGTCAAACAGGGATCTGGTGGCCGAATGGCGCATCCGATCTATTTGTTCATTGATAGCAGAGTCTTTTTCGATGTAAGTGTCGCTAGAGGGAATATAGGCTTCAGGCTGGTAGTAATCGTAATATGAAACAAAATACTCAACTGCGTTGTTCGGAAATAATTCTTTAAACTCCGAGTACAATTGAGCCGCCAGGGTTTTATTCGGCGCCAGAACCAGAGCCGGCATGTTTAATTGTTCAATGACATGCGCCATCGAAAATGTTTTACCACTTCCCGTTACCCCCAGAAGCGTCTGGTGTTTAAGACCTTTACTGAAATTTTCAACCATTGTTTCAATAGCCTTGGGCTGATCACCCGCCGGCTGAAAAGTTGAAACCAATTGAAAGTTTTTTTTAAAGGCTTTACCCATAATTTTATCTTACTAAATATTAAAGTTGAGTTGTTTCTTAATTTCAATCGGGATTTTAGGTAAACGACTTCTTGGTATTAAATAGGTCGACAAATTGAATAAATCCACAAACACACGATTGTTGTCAGCTGCCCTTTTCAAATACTGATGTCCTGAAGAACCACCTGTACCTATTTTTGTACCCAGCATCCGCTGCGCCATTAATGCATGACGATAGCGCCATGTTGTAAAATTCTCATCTATATCCATCAATAAGTTGATCATTTGCACCGGCATGGCCAGCATGGGCTCCTCACGATAGAGCAGAATAAATAACGCATTTAAAATGGCTTTACGGGAAAGTTTGCGTCCGCCCGCCTCAACCACTTTTTTATGAGCCTCTTCATCAAACAAACTTTCAAATGTGTCCTGAGTTACTTTTAAATTTTCCAGTTGCATTTTTTTCTGAGGTTCCGGAAGATTTGCAATGTTGGTCTGAATAGTTGCTTCGTCTTCCGCCAGAATAGCTTTAACCGAATTATGGTATTCGTCCCAGAAGTTAAACCCTGCGGCTATTGTAAACGGTGTGCGCTCCAGCCATTGTTCCAATAATTTATGCAGTGAAGGAGAGCCTTCTAGTGAGATTAATTTTTCGCGATCTTTCTGATTTAACCGGCCCATGAAAAATTCACGATCTACGGCTTCACGATTATGAGTTCCCAAGCCTAGCTTAATTTCAATTTCACGGAATTGCCGACTTTGAAAACCCGAAGCCGGAATTAATAAATTTCGGAACTCCAGAAAATCCATGGGCGTCATGCTTTCCATTATTTCCAGCTGGCCTCCGATCATAACCTGAATCTTGCGGATACGCTCAAGTCTTTGCACAATGGTTCCGAAATCGGTATCGAGTACTTTTTCTTTACCGAAAATAGCAAGCACAGAATCCAAGTCATGAAGCATCTGCTTAAACCACAACTCATAAGCCTGATGAACTATAATAAATAAAGTTTCATCATGTGCTTCAGGATTTTCAGTATCAGCAAATTTTTTACTGAGTGGTTTTTGACAATCCAGAAATTGGTCCAACATCAGATAGTCGTTGTAATACACTGGGCCTTGATTTTTATGCATAGAGGGTTTCCTTTAGGTAATTTAACCCTCTGAATTTAGCACTTATAGAGCCACTTGACCAGTTCAACCATAACAAAGGTGTCTTTTTTGCAGTAATCAAGCATGGCTTGCCGCAGCTTTTGTTTACGAGGCGGGGAGATTTTGTTTGAAATTAATTCTTCAAAGGCCCGCTGTGCCGCTGAACCATCGCCGACTTCCATCTTCTCATAGCTGAACTCTTCTCCCAGGATCGCAGGGCCCACACTTTTAATACTATAGCTGTCAAAAAAAGACGAATCATAAACGGCCTCACGGAACAGTGGCAATGGATCTACAATGCGGGAACTGATGGCCTTGAGTTCGTCTTTAAACTCCGGCGCAAAATCGCAGAGTTCATTAATTCTTCCTGCTTCAAACTGACCGTAGTAAGCCACCACTGAACCTTCTCCACTACAACTTTTTAATAATTCTGAAATTAACTGCGGCCGAGGGTCTCCCGCTTGATCGTATAAAAATTCGTAATGTTGGAGTTCTGATTCCGGAGAATTTAATATATGCACGCTGAACTGAAACGGCACCTGCATAAAAGGTCCTGTGCCGTTGTATCTCGGAATTGCCGGATTAATAGTTTCAAAATCTAGAAAAATAAGAGGAAACTTCCAAAAAGACAGTTCTTTTTTTATTTTTTCAGAATCGACGAATCTTTTTCCGGTCCTTAGGACCTCCAGGCATATCTGTTGTTTTTCATTCAATTTTTCTGAAGGAATGTTCTGAATATCCGTAAATCCGTCAGCATACAGTTCCCATTTTTTGTCGCGTAAACCAGGAATGCTGAAAACGCTGGGCGCGGGAATTTTTTTCTCGCTCCAACAATGTTCTGAAAACTGACACTCGCGCGGTTTAAAACAATGAGGCCCGATATCAGTTTCAGGAACTTCGTCTGATCTCAAAGTCTTAAAAATTTCATTTAGTTTCACGGAAATCTGAGCGTGCCGCGTACGAAGCGTATCGGTCACTTCTTCTTCGATGAATAAATTACTCAGATCCGGATACTTGCAAAGCGTATTTAAATGCATTAAAGAAATTTTTTCTATCGGTAGACCTGCGTTGGCCATGATCCAGACCTGCAGCCCAACATCGTCCAAATGCTCATCTTTAATCTTCGTTGTGGACTTAACTTCGATAATAGACCACCGCTGAGTGAGTTCATTGTAGGAAATTATATCCGCACGTGCATAACAACCCTTGTACTCAAATGCAGCTTCAAAAATAATCGGGGTATGCGCAGCTAAAAGCGCTCTTGTTTTCCTAAGCGAACCTATAAAATCATAGGCCGGAAAATCCACAAGCACCCCAGATGGATATCGCTTGCGGGCTTCAACTGTAACCGCATTACCCTGGTCAAACAGCGCCTGCAGATCCGGCGTTACTTTCGGAATTAATTCTTTCCTATGAACCGCCAGATAAATATTTTTCTGACACTGATAGCCCTGCATTATTTTGGTTTTGCTGATGAGTTTCGGAACTTGAGCCATCAGAAAATCCTAACATAATGCAGGTGTCGAGTGTAATAAAATAATCTAGGACGCTATTTCAGAATCCGGGTAATCCTGCTTAAACGGGATATTCTTAAGACTTTTGCGACGATAGGTTTTACTTTTGAATTTGTCGATACGTCTGCGCATTTGTTCCAACAACTGCATAGCAACATCTCTTACACTGGTGGAAGTTCCAACCGCAAAAAATGGCCCTCCGTAAGATCTTACATTAAGCAGAGCTTTAACTGCGTGGTCTTTAGCAGAAAATTTTGCTTTGATAGTGGAGCCGACAGGCAATTCATGATGAATCTCCTGAATCACGGACTCGATAAATTGTTTTGTTTCTTCAGATGGGTGTAAATTATGATAAGAGACGACAACATTACTTTTAGACATAGAGACGCCTTTCTAATTGGTTTAGTTAAACAATTAAATTAATTGAACAGCAACGGACAGAATTATTACCGAAAAAAAGGGATTATCGCGAGGGAGGGTGACCGTGAAGAATTATTTGATGCGCATTTATGAAATTTTTCATATTTGAACCTCTACTTAGTATCTATTTTGAACCTAAATATAAAACTGTCAAGTGAATGAGGGGATTTTTTTGTAAAATGGATTTAAGTCTTACATCAAATAAAATGCATCGCGTTTATAGTTTTCAAATGGATCAAAATCGATCGCCTCTAAGTGTTTCTTTTTATTGTATTTTTGCCAACGCTCGTACATTAAAGATACATTGGGTGTTACTCCTCCGGATAACAGATGCTCCAAGAGCTCTTTAGGAACCGGTTTTTCGGTTGTAGTCCGTTTAAATACAAAAACCGGTTTACCGAAATTATTTTGTTTGTAAAAATTATTTTCAAAATCCCCGTACGAAAAATCAAACTCAGCCTTAAAAACGGTGATGTTCAGAAATTTTGATTTGTTAACTGTGGCCATTGGCTTGTTCAATGATTTTTTAATAGCTCTCAGCACATGAACTTTTAAAATGGCATCGGAAGAATCTGTTTTTAAATCTTCAAGTGAAAACAGGCCTTCGTCATTTACTTTGAATTCAACATACACCCGACCGAAATGGCTGTATTGAGCCAATATCGAATCAAACATTAAATTTGAATCAATCCGTTTATAAATTTCTTTATAGTACGACCAATTCTGATTGCCATTTTCACCGAAGACTTCGTCAATATTGCTATCAAATGTTCTTGAGTCGTTAAACGCTTTTTGATC
>JAYTFA010000021.1:0-6879 GCA_043734765.1 Pseudobdellovibrio sp.
ACCACATCTGTAGGCGGCACAATACCCACGAATTGCGGATTGATCTCTGTTCGTTGAAATGAACAGCCTATTTTTTCAATGGTTGACCAGGAAATTTCCAGGTCATTAATGGCAAGCTCCACTACCTTTTTAACAATTTGCAGCTCAATCGGTGTGAATTCCTTTCCGTCCAATTTAGCATAAGGACGATCAGCTCCACCAAAAAATGAATCCACCAGTGCATAGGCCAATTTAGCTTCGATCACAAATAAAGCCGAACCGCGAAGATTATTAAAACGCAGAACACTCATACAGGTCGGGATCGGCAGAGTATTGATAAATTCACCGAACTTCAGAAATTCGGTTGAGGTCAATGTAATAGATGCGATTTTTCTGAGAGAGGCGGAAAGCGAAACCCGGAATGATCTCATAAACTTTTCGTAAATAACTTCTAACTGCGGCAATCGACCGCGGATAATTCTATCCTGGCTCGTCAGATCATAGGAAATAACATTTTTTTCAGTATTACCGCCGTTAATACTTCTAACATTATTGTTAGAGGAGCCGCCACCGCCGCCACCGTTATTGGCCGCTGGTACATCGCCTTCGGTTACCGCCGCTAAGAGAGCGTCAACTTCACTTTGAGATAATATCTGATTCACGTGTATCCCTTCCTAAATTTAGTTATAAATGAGTTCAGTAAAGTAAACATTGATAATTTTGCCCTTACTTAGAAATGAATTAATATTATCTTTAATTTCATTTCTTAAGGCATCCTTACCTTCTTTTGCGGAAACTTCGTCATAACTTTTACTGGATAGAATGATGATTATAAAATCGCGTATCTGAGCTTTACGATTTTCGATTTCTTGAATAACTTCCTGGCCCTTGATTTCAAGTTCCATATTTACTTTCAATACCTTACGGCCTTTTGAGCCGGCCAAATTAACAATAAATGTTTCTAAAGGTATGACTTTGCCGACTTCTTCACCGGCTTTGCCCTGTTCAATCTGTTGAGTTTGAACTTCGCCATCAATAACTTTTTCTAAGCCGGGTTTTGACTCTTCAATTTTACGACCTTTCCAGATCATAAAACCGACAAATGCAACAACCAGCATATTGATGACGACCAGTCCGATTAATAGATAAGGCTTCGAATCCAAAATAGAACTTTTGGTAACTGCGGCTGGTGTTTCTGTTGATGTTGCTTTTTGTTCAGCCAACTTATCCTCCATGATAAAGACTTTCAGTAACGGACACTTCAATGCTTCTTTATACAAAGCAACAGCAATGCCACATCAACTTTAGTCGGGAGGACCTTGGTTTTCAGGCTCTATGTCAAAAAAATGAACTTTGGCAAATAGGTCTAGGAAAGAATAGGCAGTAAAGTTGACTAGTCCTGTTAACATTTTGTCAGTGCCAGGACTAGGCTTTCGTCATTTGGAGTATATCTCAACTGTAAAATTCGGGATCAGATTCAAGATCAGATCCGATCTTAACTTCCCGGATATCTTCATCGTCATCACCGTCCCAATCGTTGTCGATCAGTGTTGAAACCTCAAGTTTTTTTAAATTTTCATCTTCATCAATCAACTCGTAAAGAAGCTGAATTAAATCATCGGTTGTGACTATACCGACAAGGTCTTCTTCATGAGCTACAAGCATTGACGAAATTTTAAATTTCAGCATTTGTGCAATTATTTTTTTTACATTTGCATCGCGCTTTATGATTCTTACGCGCGGGCTCATTACAGCTTTTATTTTATTTTTTTTATTAGCGGATTTTGCAACATCCGTTGAAGTAATAATTCCGGACAACTCATTGAAATTATCAACTACGGGAAGATGTCTGATTTTATTTGTTTTCATGAGTGCTTCGGCATCAGCAACATCTTGATCTTCAGAAATCGAAATTAACTGGGAAGACATCACAGCCTTCGTTAAAAAAGTCATAACGGTCTCGCTTTCTCCACTCCCGTGGAAGTTGCTAACACTTAATAACAAGTTATTTAATTTTTTTTGCAAACGAGCGAATCTGACATGAAGAAAATGCAACACCCAAAATCCCAGACTTTAGTCTTTGATTTTAATTTTCTTAAGCTCCTGTAAAAATTTTTCAACCAAAATTGTGTTTCCTGCGACAATGCTTTTTTCAAAAGGATTGTGCGGATGGCCCGAATAAGTTTTTACAACACCACCTGCTTCCTGAATAAGAAGTTGGCCGGCGGCGGTATCCCAGGGCTTCAAATTTTTTTCCCAGAATAAATCAAAAATTCCGGAGGAAACACAGGCCAGATCATAAGCGGCGGCGCCGGCGCGACGAACCCCTCGGGCCTGCTTAATTAAAGCCGAAAATATTTGGATCTGCTCGTGCAAAAATTCCGGCTCTTCGGCAAAAAAGCCGGTTGCCAGCAACGAATCTGAAAACTCAGCGGTTTTTGAAACTGATATCGGTTTTCCATCGCAGAAAGCGCCTTTTCCTTTTTGTGCGACCCACGTTTGGTTCAGTTTCGGCATATCAATAATTCCGATTTCCAGTTCTCCATCCACTTCCAGCGCCAGGGAGATACAAAAAATTGGAAACTGATGAATATAATTTGTTGTTCCGTCCAGAGGATCCAGAATCCATCGGGCTCCTTTATAATTTCTGGTCAGCTCTGTATGTTCAAGGTGTGCCTGCTCCTCACCCAGAAAACCTACGTCGGGGCAGTTTTCCGACAAATAGGTTTGCATTAATTTTTCACATTCACGATCGGCCTCGCTAACCAGGCCGGCTTTTTCTTTTGATTCAATGTGGCTAATTTTACCAAAATATCCCAATAAACAGGCTCGTCCTAACCTGACAGCCTCTAAAGCAGCTTCGTACCTAGACTTTTTCATATTTTTTTACCTCGAATTGACCATTTTTTTGTCTTTGGGTTACAATAAGAGTGTAGATTAATTTCTAATCTTTGTGAGGTCCATATGAGTCAAAAAACGGATAATATGATTAAGCTGGCTTTAGTTTTCTTTGTTTCATTACTTTCTTTTTCAATCGGTACCTACGTTGGAAAAAAGTACTCGGACAATCAACATAAGCTCTCTTTGCTGGAACCTAAAAAAGAAACTCCCGTAAAAAGCGAAGAGTTTGCTTCTGACACTACAGAGATGGACAAGACTCATGCACCGACTGACGGTGAAATTGCTTCCGGCGCACAAAAACCTGCGGCGTTAACAGACTCTGAAGTGGCTAAAATTGCTGAAGAATTTGCTACTGAAGATGCGGCAGCGGAAGAAAAGCTTGTAGCCACTATCGATCCTCAGGAAAAAGAATTAAAAACTATTACGGAAACAGCACCGGCGAAACCGACCGTTGCCAAAGCCGCTGTAAAACCGGTTGCTAAACTGTTACCGGCAGCAACAACTCAGGCTGCAGTTCAGAAAATCAAACAAATGGAAGCCCGCGCAGAAGAAAGAATTCCTGCGAGTATTACTCCTAAAACTGAAGTGGCACCTCTGCACTTTACCGTGCAGGTTGGATCATTCCCGACAGAAGTTGAAGCCGAAAAAATGACTAAAGAACTACAAAGCAAAGGCTACAAAACAACTTTTGTGCCTGCTAAAATAAACGGACAAATGTGGTTCCGCGTAAACGTGGGCTTGTTCGGTACTGTCAAAGAAGCTCAGGATTACAAAAAAGAATTCCTTGAAAAAACCAAACTCTCTTCTGCTATCGTACAGAGAGTTCTTCAGTAAATAAGTCTTAGTCCCTAAGCGTCACCGGCAGATATTTCTCTCGAACATATCTGCATTTGTAGGTATTTATTAAGTCCTTATGAGCTCTATAGAAAGCCTCACCAATAATTTAAATCCTGAACAAAAAAGAGCTGTCGAAACAATTGATGGGCCCGTGCTTATTTTAGCCGGAGCCGGCTCTGGTAAAACCAGAGTACTGACACACCGAATGGCCAACATCATTGCCAGAGGATATGCCTCAACCGACGAAATTCTCTGTGTGACGTTTACAAACAAAGCTGCCAAAGAAATGGAACATCGTATTTTTAAAATCCTGACGGATTTGCAGGTACCGATCACCCGCGACCTATGGGTGAATACATTTCACTCCTTCTGCGTTCGTATTTTAAGACAACATATCGATCTGCTGGGCTACAAAAAGCCATTTACAATTTATGATTCCGGAGATCAGTTGGCCCTGGTCAAAAGAGTGATGAATGCTCTTAATATCAACGACAAAATGTTTCCGCCGAAAAACTTTCAATCGCGAATCAGCAATGCAAAAATGCTGGGATTATCACCGGATAATTTACGAGCGGGATCCACGCTGGTCAAAGCCGACCCCAAAACCTTAGAAGTGTACTCGCGCTACGAAGAAGAAATGAAACGTGCAAATGCACTTGATTTTGATGATCTTCTTTTAAAAACTTATGAACTTTTCAGAATGTATCCGGTAATTCTGGAGCAATACCAGAATAAATTCCGCTACATCATGGTTGATGAGTACCAGGATACAAATCATATTCAATACTTACTTGTGCAGATGCTGGCAAAAGCTCATCGCAACCTCTGTGTTGTGGGCGATGAGGATCAATCCATCTACTCCTGGCGCGGAGCCGACATTTCAAACATTCTGGATTTTGAAAAAGATTTTCCGGAAGCTGTAATTGTTAAGCTCGAAGAAAATTACCGTTCATCGGCAAATATTGTAAATGCCGCAACTAAGTTAATTGCCAACAACACGCAAAGAAAAGAAAAAACACTCTTTACCAATAACCCTGAGGGCACTCCAATCCAGATCCGCGAAGAGCGCAATGAGTATGACGAAGCCCGTTTTGTCGCCAAAACTATTCAAGGGATGATTTCAACCGGCGAAAATAATTTAAACGACTACGCTATTTTTTATAGAACCAATGCCCAGTCGCGCGTGCTTGAAGAACAGCTCCGCACCATTGCCCTGCCTTACCGTCTTATAGGTGGCATTCGCTTTTATGAGCGCGCTGAAGTTAAAGATCTTTTATCATACTTAAGACTGTCGCAAAATATCAGCGACGATATGGCCTTAAAACGAATTATCAATGTGCCGGCACGCGGAATCGGAAAAACCACTATTGAAATGCTGGAAAGCAAAGCCGGTGAATTAAAAATTTCTCTTTATGAAACCATCAACGCCGCTATCAACGATCGCGATTTCAATGCAGGTACAACTTCAAAGCTGCGAAGATTTATCGATTTAATGGAAGACCTGCGTGTGCAGCAAGGTGCCTATAAACTTTCTGAATTTTATTCAATCGTTCTTGAAAAAACAGAATACATTAATATTCTGAAAAAAGAAGATACCCCGGAAGCCGAAGCCCGCATTTCCAATTTAGAGGAACTTGATAATGCCATCGCTCAGTTCGAAAAAGAACGCGGCGATGAAGCCTCTTTATCTAATTACCTAGAAGAACTGACGCTAGCCTCAGATCTCGACAAGGCTGATACAACCACGAGTGCCATCACGATGATGACCATGCATATTTCCAAAGGCTTAGAGTATGCTTATGTGTTTATTATCGGCTGCGAAGAAAATTTATTTCCGTCATCTCGTGGCGATGAAGAAAATGCCGAGGATATGGAAGAAGAGCGCCGCTTGGCTTACGTGGGTATGACCCGCGCACGGGAAAAACTCTGGATGACGCATACAAAAGTCAGACGGGTCTGGGGGCAGGAACAAATGAATCCTCCTTCGCGATTCTTAAGAGAAATTCCCAAAGAGTTAACCCAGTTTTCTTCGGCAGGATCCGGAATGCAAACGCCGCGATTTGCACTTAACGCCAACCGCTTCGGAAATAGTGCAGGTAAACCTGAATACAACGAATTTGCTCAGACAAGCTATAGCGACGACGACTATTCCCAGGTAACACCGCAGGTTTCAAAAGGCAGTGGTTACAATAAAGGACAGCGCGTACGTCATCCTACTTTCGGAGTGGGCTCCATTTTTTCAACAGAAGGCGCCGGCGACACTCTTAAAATCAGCGTTCTTTTTCAGGATAATACAATTAAGAAATTTGTCGCCAAATATGCACGGCTTGAAAAGGTGTAAATAAATGCACCAAGCCCTGGGGTTTGCGTTTGTTCTTCTGGCAGGAATCGGTTTTGGATTTTTAGGAATCTTCGGCCGTCTGGCTTTTCAGAGTGGATTAAATGTAGGTGAACTGCTGACTTATCGTTTTACCCTGGCCGCAATAATATTATTTACAGGATTATTAATATTTAATCCCAAGCTCATTAAAATTCCATTTAAGCAAATCTGTATTTCTTCCGCTCTCGGTGTTTTCGGATATGCAGTTTTTTCCACTCTTTATTTTAAATCCATTGAAGGCATTTCAGTTCCGCTGGCGGCATTGCTGCTTTTCACATTTCCGATTTTTGTAAACCTAGGCGCACACTTTGTCTTAAAAGAAAAAATGAAGAGGCAGCAAGTAATCAGCTTGGCCATTGCCAGCGTGGGGCTGGGAATTTTACTTTGGGGGCCGCTAGTTGTAAATTCCTTGCCCTCGGTTATTTATGCACTTGCCGCTGCCGTTGCCTATTCTATTTATGTTTTGGTAAGTGGAAAGTACCAGCAAAAAGTAGCGCCGCTTTCATCAAGCCTTTACGTTATCGCCTCGGCCGCTTTTGCACTTTACATTTTCCATCAACCAAGTTTTGCCAAGGTGTCCGAATTGAGCCATCAACAACTTTACATTATTTTCGGAATTGCTATTGTCTCAACTATTGGTCCGTTAGGCTTATTTTTAGCCGGACTTCAAAGATTATCCAGCTCTAAGGCCTCTATTGTCGTTATGATTGAGCCCGTCGTGGCGGCTTTTGCAGCCTGGATTTTATTGAACGAACAATTAAATGGATCACAACTGTTCGGAG
>JAYTFA010000022.1:0-3577 GCA_043734765.1 Pseudobdellovibrio sp.
AGCCTGCGCAACCATGTGATCTCCATGGCTCGCAAACTGATCTCCGATTAAAATAATTTCCGATTGTGCATTTTCTACCTTCTCTTCACCACCCAGCGAGATGACCAAATCTTTAAGCCCCCTGTTGCTTGGGCTAACCCGATAGCCTTCCTGTGCCACTTTCAAAGCTTGCTTGTTTTCATTTTTTTCCATCAAAATTTTTGCGTAGCTTAACAGGGCTTCTGTTAAGAAATCTTTTGGAAGTTTTTCTTTTGATTCAAAACCATTGGAAAAATAAGTTGCGGCTTTCTCGGTGTCTTTAGACCCTTTTATTTCGATTAACGCCAAACCGAAGATTGCGGCTTTAGATTCTTTGTTTGACGCATAAATAACAGAATACTGTTCGCGCGCTTCTGCAAACTTATTTTGTTTATAATACATTCTTGCCAAGCCGAATCTTGCGGTAACCCATTGGGGCCAAAGCTTCGATGCTTGTTCATAATAGGCGGCTGAATTAATAAAGTTGGCCTCACCTTCCAGTATTTCAGCTTTTATTAAATATAAAAATGGGCTCAGACTGAATTTTTCGTCGACGGGGTTATCTAAGGCTTTTTCAAGCAAACTTCTTGCTTCTTTGCTTTGACCCTTCGTTAGTAGGTTCACCGTTTGGCAAGTATCCGAATAATTAGAAATTGGATTCAGTGACCTGGCCATTTGAGTTGCAATCAAAATACTTTTTAAGTCGTCTTGAGTCTGTTTCGTATAGGGCCAAAGCTGTTCATAGGACACGCAAAGCAAGCCGATGGCCTCTAGATCCTTGGGTGCACCCTCTACTGCTCGCACAAGGTCTCTCTGCGCTGAGAGAATTTGCACCAGTAGTCCTCCCTGAAATGCTTTTACAGCTTTACGTTTTAAACTTTTTACTTCTTCGGCCGACAAGGCTTCGGCATTTTTTTTCGGGGCAATGAGAGACCAACCGGCGCGGGCGTCTTCATTTGAAGGCAATAGAAAATAAATAATTCCGCTGACCACCAAAATGGCAATTGCAATAAGCGGCAACAGTTTTTTGATTTCTTGCTGTTGAAGTTTTTTTATATCTGTTAATTGAATTTCAAGATTTTTATCCCGCTCAACAATTATATTCTCTTCGGAACTCTTCCAGCTTAAATTTGAATGCTCCGTAGGCGGCTGGTTGGATCTGGCAAGAACTCTTGCTTTAGCCTCTTGCTTTTCTTCCGCAGACTTCTTTTCGCTTTCAAAAAGTTCTTTTAGATCATTCGGCGTTCGAATTTTTGGTAAAGGTATGTCACTGTTTTTAGCGGGCTCCGGAATACGGATCACTGTTTCTGCTTCCATCTTTTGCGCCCGCTTGTTATCAACCTCAACCGGATTTTCGAGAGATTCTAAAAGGGCATCGTAAAACTCGGGCTGCTTAGTTAAAAGTTTCCATTCCCCTTCAGGGTAGGAACAAACTTCTTCATTACCGGAAAAAGCCCCATTGATGATCATTTTTATAATTGAGTCCGTAGAGTATGGACCCTTAACTTGATCGGATTGTAATTTAATGACCCATTGGCCGGAGTTTTCGCTCATAAAAACTTAAGTCCTCAATAGAATATTATAAGTAAGGATTTTTTCTGAGGCAGCATTGAAATGCTTAAAGTTCCAACTCATGACCAAAGTCTGCGCTTGGAACCACCTTCAGTTCCAGGTTGGAACCGAAAATTGATTCTAAGACCTTAAAAACACTCTATTTTTTCGTTGAGCCCAAATTATTTTGGCACAGCAGTTGCTAAGTAAGTTTTCATGATTAGATGGTTGATTGCCACATATATTGTTGTGGTTCTGGTTTTATCCGCAAAAGCGGGAGCAAAAGTAGAGCAAAAATCTAATCTTGTTTTTAATAAGTTTAATTATTCGCCGAAGGCCAGCTTAGTGAAAGTTCAGGAACCCCTCCCAGAGTTCAAAAAGCCAGATCTTAACGAATAGTCATTAGTTCTCATACAAAAAACTTTGTTAGCAATAACAGCTGTTTTAGAGCCTCAACCTCGGCCCCTCCCTGGTTGAGGCTTAAGTTTTTTCCCCACCAGAAATAATTTATTTTATATTTTTATTAGTGAGACCGCTTTATTTTTGCGCCTAATTTTGCCAATTTTAATTCCAAATTTTCATAGCCTCGGTCTAGGTGATAAATACGATTAACGGCCGTTTCGCCCCTTGCAACAAGCCCGGCCAGAACAAGTGAGGCACTGGCCCTGAGGTCTGTTGCCATGACCGGCGCAGCTGTTAGCCCGCTTAGTTTTTCAGGCTTTCCGCGTACCACAGCTACCTGAGATTTTGGGGTAATGTCAGCGCCGAGTCGCATAAGTTCATTCACATGCATAAATCGATTTTCAAATACTGTTTCTGTAATAACACTGGTTCCTTTTGCAACAACCATTAAGGCCATAAATTGAGCCTGCAGGTCTGTAGGAAACAGCGGGTGTGGTGCTGTTGTTATATCTACAGCATTCCATTGCTTCGTGGGAAAAACTTTAAGTGAAGTTGCACTAATTTCAATTTTGAAACCACTTTCTTTCATTTTTAAAATCAGCGCCTCAAGGTCCCGTGGCTGACAGTCCGTCACTTCAACTTCACCACCGGTAATTGCGCCGGCAATTAATAAAGTTCCGGCTTCAATTCGATCGGGCATTATTGTATGTTTTGCAGGAAATAATTTTTCAACTCCCTCAATTTTTATTACGCTGGTTCCGTGCCCCGAAATTTTAGCACCCATTTTTATCAGATAGTTTGCAAGATCCACGATTTCAGGTTCTTTAGCTGCATTTTCAATCGTCGTTGTGCCCTCTGCTAAAGTGGCCGCCATCATTAAATTTTCGGTACCGCCGACTGTTGTTTTTTCAAAAAAAATCGTAGCACCTTTTAATTTTTTTGCTTTTGCTAAAACATAACCGTCCTTTAACTCGATTTCCGCTCCCAAAGTTCTCATTGCATCAAGATGTAAATCAATAGGCCTGGTGCCGATGGCACAGCCTCCCGGCAACGACACAACGGCTTCTCCGTATTTTGCCAAAATAGGCCCCAGGCAAAGTATGCTCGCTCGCATTTTTCTAACGAGGTCATAGTGTGCCTCAAAAGATTTCAGCTTATTGACGTTAACTTTAAAAGAATGGCCTTCTCTTCGGCTTTCACAGCCGAGGCTTTTTAAAAGTTCTGCCGTAGATTCGATATCTTTTAAAAGCGGAACGTTTTCAAATTGGTGTTCGCCTTCAGCCAGAAGTGTGGAAAATAAAATTGGAAGAGCGGCATTTTTTGCTCCGCTGACTGCAACCTGTCCGTTGAGCTGATAACCACCAGTAATCAGAATTTTATCCATACGAATTCCTTTGATTTTTATATTATTGAACGCCCATGATTATACGATCAAGTCCTGATAAATCTTTTAATACTTTTACACCGGAAAATTGGTTAAAACCTTCAAAATGTTGTTTCAGTTTTTGGGCCTGCAAGTGCCCCATTTCGAATAATAATAACCCCGGTGTGTTCAATTGATCTTTATATTTTTGAGACCAATTAAAAAGCGCAACATAGCCTTCAG
>JAYTFA010000023.1:0-1987 GCA_043734765.1 Pseudobdellovibrio sp.
GAAGGTGTTTTAACCGTAGCTTACTCTAACGGACAGGTTTTAGATTTAGCGCAGGTTCTTCTGGCTAAGTTTGAAAATCCGGAAGCTCTGTTCAAACAAGGTGGAAATTTATTCAAACAGTCTCGTAACTCAGGCGAACCTTCATTAGGTGCTGCGAGAATGTCAGGTCGCGGTTCGATCATGGCAAAGTCTCTCGAGAGATCAACTGTTGATATCGCATCTGAATTCGTAGCGATGATTACGAATCAAAGAGCCTTCCAGGCCAATGCGAAAACTGTTTCCACATCTGATGAGTTACTGAGTGAAGTTATTCAGATGAAGAGATAAGAATTTAGTTAGTCAGGTTTGATAGAAACTGATTCTCCATAGTTAAATGTCGTAAAACCCTTAGGTCTTAAGATCTAGGGGTTTTTTTACATTTTCCGACTTGCAAAACTGTCATCAAAAAAAGCCAGAATTTCATCGCTGTGAAACAGCCACGTATTTAAAACTCCCCAATAGGTATCATAGGAAACGGTGATTAATTTTTTAGGTTTCAAAAATTCTTTGAGCCGGAGCTGATTTTTATAAGCTTCTTTGGAAGTAATCGCCATTCCGATATCTTTGGTTTTAAAGAGCTCGCCCAGCTTCAGCGGATCCAGTGTGGGCACACCACCTGCAACAATAAAAAATGAGTCTATTTTAGTCTGCGTATTGGCCGCAACACCGGTATGAAGGCCGCCGCTGCTGGTGCCTAATAACCCGATAAACGGCGTATGCACCTGTGCCAGAATCAGAGAAATTGCTTTTTGAGCTTTGCCGTAAAAATCAATTTTTATTTCTTTGTCGTTACTCCACGAATTAACAATATAAACATCATAGCCATTGGCGCAGAACTGTTTTGCATAGTTTTGATCAATAAAACTAGCTCCACCGCTCTGCGGGAGTATCATCAGGCTTTTCTGGGCTTTTTCTTCACTGGAATATTTCGTGAGATTCACTTTGAAGTCAGCGGGACCGTAGCTGACATCTGCTGTTGTGCACTTGCGTCCGTTGAACCAGAAGGAGCAACTTGTAAATGTAAATAGTAAAATTAAAACAGACAGAATCTTTATCAAATTCATATTATCTTAAAATATTCCGAGAGCATTATTAAGCTCACGATTCCAGGGAGAGGCAACCCCATTGGTTAACGTATCCGTACCGATCCAAGAGCGATCGTTGAATTCACAAATATTATAAATGCGTGTATTGACCAAATCCTGGCCACGGATATTTCGGCCAAATTTTCTTTGGCAGGCATTAAAGTCGTAATTTTTCGTTTCGCGATAGGCACGATTGGCTTCAGGGCCACCAAAAGAATTAAAGCGGCTTATGTCTAAAGTGTTCAACTCGATAAGGGCTTGCCCCAAATGACAAACTTCGATTGTTGGAGTAGCTGAAAATTGCAATCTGATTTGGCTCACCTGTCCGCCGTTGGATTGACAAAGACTGCGACCCCAATCCGTGTTAGCCGTGGCAGAAAGACCAGACAGAAGAAGTAACGGTAAAAATATTTTTTTCATATGGCCTATGATCAACTTAGAGCGGCTTTAAAATCAATAAAAATACATATTTTATAGCTTAAGATGCTGATAAAACAATCATGCCAGCCATAACCCTGTTCCCATTGAATATTCTTTTACATAGGGCGTTTCTAAAGATATAAAAATGTCTTATGAGGCTTTTTTTCACGCTTTTGTTTTTTATACCGTTAGTTTCTGAAGCCAGATCATTAACTTGGAGCCAAGCGGTAGCATTAGCCGGCCAAAACAGTATGGAGTATCAAGCTGCGCTCTTAAATTATAAATCGATAGAAGAGGCTGAAACTTCAGGGATCAGCGGATTTTTACCCAAAATCAGCGCTTCAGCTTCCGGCACTCAAGGCACCGCTCCGGGAATCAGCAGTACTCAGACTTATGCCGCTCAACTTTCATTAAGCCAAAATTTGTTTTCGGGCCTCTCCGAC
>JAYTFA010000024.1:0-1642 GCA_043734765.1 Pseudobdellovibrio sp.
AGGCGGACTCAACATCTAACCTACTATCAACTTCAACGGCGAATTCACATTTAAATGGAACAGGAACTCCAGTAGTATAAAGTTGATTAAGACGATCAGTGTCTAGCTTTTTTTAGTTCGGACTTTTTAATCAAATTTTTAGGATAATTTAGTGCATATTTTTCACTCTTTCTTCAAGATTTTTTTGTTTTCTAAATTTTCTGGCAGCTTCAATTTTTATTTTTCTTTCCGTTAAAACTTGCTGGCCTCGACCAAAGAACATATCCGAAGGTCGAAGATATTTAATACCCGCATGCAACCGCTGGTGGTTGTATTGGTAGCTGTAATCGTTTAATACGTCCCAGGCTTCTTGATATGACTGAGGGCTGTTGGGTCTGATGGCTTCCTGTTTTACAGTGCCATTAAGGCGCTCGATCTTTCCGTTTGTTTGTGGATGATTGCGTCTCGTAAAAACTTGCTGGATCTCAAGCCTGTGAAGCAATTTTTTAAATTCATGGCTGATAAATTGGCTGCCGTTATCGTTAATAAGCTTTGGCTTTGCAAATGGATAATTGTCTTTCACGCCCTGAACAAAGTTTTCAACGCTGCTGCCAAGCATATCCGACATCAGCTCCCAGCCCAGCATGTACCTCGAGTACCCATCCAGCATCATGATTAAAAAATAAAAAATGCCATTAATTTTAATATACGCAATGTCCGTATGCCAGTGGTGGTGAATGTGCTTGGGTTTATGCTGGTATTCCTTCTTAGTGTCGCCGTTATCGACTTTATTCCAACCCTGAAGACGATTATGTTCAGACAAAATATCATAGACTTTTGACTCTGATAAATGCGCAATATTTTCATCAACCATCTGCCAACAAAAT
The DNA here is from genome assembly GCA_043734765.1 of Pseudobdellovibrio sp. Taxonomy (GTDB): domain Bacteria; phylum Bdellovibrionota; class Bdellovibrionia; order Bdellovibrionales; family Bdellovibrionaceae; genus Pseudobdellovibrio. The sequence goes on from JAYTFA010000024.1 coordinate 867, forward strand.
TTTCTGTAGCCGATGTCTGAGTACAAGTCCCGATGCTTTAAAACCGCATCCACTTCGTCCTGCCGAACCGAAGCTATGTTCTCAGTGATTATCTTCTTCGGCGTAGCCTCTGGAAAGCTAACCCATCCGTGGTACGTTGATTTTTTGATCTCGTAAAAACTTAAAAGCTGAGTTAAATTTAAAAACTCAAATTCTTTTTTTCGTTCAATATCGGCTATGATTTCCAGTCGAAGAATTGGATTAATAACAACAGACTTGTCTATTCCCCAAGACTTTTTTTTAGCTCAATATTTTCCTGAACAATCTCAGTAATTGCAGCCTGCATTTTTTGTATTTTTTGCTCCTGCTCAGCTATTTTACGAAGCTCAGCCTTGGTAGCGCCTTCTTCTGATTTTTTAAACCCTTCAAGTGCTGCTTTTAAAAATTTTTCCTGCCATTTGTAGAAGTTTCCGGCGCTTATATCGTACTTTTTGCAAATATCGGACACCGAGGTCCTCGTCGTCATTTGCTCTTTGATGATTTTGAATTTCTGGTCTGGCGAAAACTTGCGGCGTGGCTTATCCTGGTTGTCGGTGCTCATTTGAAACCTCTTCCTGACCCATTTTAGAAAGAGTTTCTGAATTAAAACATCTCCTAAATTATTGCGTCAAAAGTCTGATTAACAAAAAAGCGGGACAATACATATAATAATTTATGTCGGAAAGTTAGACAACCAAATTCAACCTATTCACTTTAGCAGCGGAATAGTTTGTGCACTTATCGCACGTATTGGAATT
>JAYTFA010000025.1:0-5191 GCA_043734765.1 Pseudobdellovibrio sp.
TTTTTTTTCATCGAAAAGAATTTCAACACTTTCGGCGTGCCCGGTAGATCCGCTGCTAACTTCGTTGTAAGTGGGATTTACTTTGCGACCACCCGAATAACCAACGCCGGTTTCATAAACACCTTCGGTTTTTCGAAAAAACTCTTCAACTCCCCAGAAACACCCAGCTGCAAAAGTGGCCTTCTCTTTGGCGTGTGAAAATGAACTGTAAATAATAAGCAAAAGAAATGTGTTCTGAATAAATTTCATTTAATTTAATTCAATTCCATCGCCATCAAGAGGCAGTCATAGTAAACCCCATCTAATTTGCGATATTTTTTGATCTGCCCTTCCTGAACAAAGCCAATTTTCTTATAGAGAGCAATGGCTGCCGTATTTGATGTATATACATTCAGCTCAACCTTTTCCAAACCAAATATTTTTGCGTGGGCTAAGCAGGCTTTTAACAGTTGGGTTCCAATTCCCTTCCCCCGAAACTCTGGTAAAACTCCCACTCCCAGGCTGCCGCGATGATTTTGACGCGGATTATCTTCAGGAAAAATATCACACCAGCCGATCACGCGGTCTGCTTTAATCGCGTAATAAACAGGGCCATTTTTAGCAATAAGGCCGCGCTGAAATTCGGCTACATTTATTAGAGGCGGCGCTTCAATCATTTCAATGTACAAGCGTTCCTTGGCAACATTCGAAAGAGCTTTATGAAAACTCTCGAAGTATTTTTCCTGTGCATACGTAATTTCAATCATTTGGAGGACTCAATTTCATGTGTAAATCGATATGTCGTTTCTATAATTTTATTTCGGTCTATCGGCTTGCAGAGATGAAAATTACAACCGGCAGTCATACTTTGTTTAATTTCTCCATCCATTGCATGGGCAGTTAATGCGACAATTGGTTTTCTGTACCCTTTTAGCCGTAACTCTTTGGTGGCTTCATAACCATTCATTATCGGCATCTGCAGGTCCATAAAAACAATATCAAAGTTTCCTGATAGTGCCTTATCTACGCCTTCTTTGCCATTGTTCGCATAATCAATCAAACTGGCGCCCGCCTTTTTTAAATACTGAGACACAATAAATTGATTGTCTATTGAATCTTCTACTAGCAAAACTTTTATGCCCTCAAGTTTTGAATTATTTTCGTCATTTTTGATGTTGGGCCTCAAATTTTCGTTAAAATTGAAATCGGAAATAAATGTTGTTCTGCTGACATCGCCGGTCTTAACCACCGCTTCGAAGGTACTGCCTGTGCCTAGGGTAGATTGTAAGAGCCTGATCGTTCCGCCTAAAGCCACCGCAAGCTCTTTAGATAGCGCCAGCCCCAAACCGGTGCCGCCGTAGTTTCTTGTGAGAGATGAGTCGATTTGCATGAAAGGCTCGAATATTTTTTGAGCCTCATTCATGTTCATTCCGATTCCGGTATCCCTGATTTTAAAAGAAAGCTGTGATTTTCTTTTATCCGACGAAATAAATTTTAATTCCACTTCAACACTGCCGGCCGAAGTAAATTTAATTGCATTTCCTATAAGATTCATAAGTATCTGCTTAAGCCTGGTTGGATCAGACTTTATCTGTAGCGGAATTGCACCTTCAATAGTAAAAATAAGTTGAATGTTTTTGCCTCTGATTTTGAGCAAAAAAATCTGTTTCAATTCGTGGATTAAATCAATTATGTTAACATCGGAAATATTAATTTGAAAATGCCCCAGTTCAGCTTTTGAAATTTCAAGAATATCATCAACAATTCTCAATAAATTGGCCCCCTGTGCCTGCACCCGTGAAACGAGATCAAGTCGGTCCTCTTGTGAAAGAGTCGAATCTGCCAGTAGGTCTGAAAACCCCAAAACAGCGGTTAAAGGAGTACGAATTTCATGGCTGATGTTGGCCAAAAACTGCGTTTTTGCAATACTTGCCGCCATTGCTGCTTTTTCGGCTTGAACCCGGGCCGTCACATCACGAAAACTCCACACTCGCCCCACAGGCTTATTATTGATCATCTGTGGCTTCGAGTATCTTTCAAAGACCCGCTCATCTTTAAATTCGAGAGTTTCAAAACTTTCGGCCGTGGGCTCCGAGTAAAGTTCTTGTATTTTTGCAATGAATTTTTCCGGGTATTTAATTTGGCTGAGAACAAAGTCCAAGGCCCTATTATCTTTTCGGAGACTTAAAACGCTCTGGGGAATCTTCCACAACTCGCCGAATTTTTGGTTAAAAGTTACTATTTTTCCCTCAAGATCCACCACAAGTATTCCGTCAGCGGTAGATTCAATTGTTGCTCTCAGCAAGGAGAGCGTCTGCTCCAATGAAATTTCGGACAGCTTAAAGTCTGTAACATCCTGACAGACGCCCAAAAGCTTGATCAAGTGTCCCGAGTCATCCGTAACAGGTTGACACCAAGTGTGGAGGTATCGAACGCTTCCATCAGGGCGCAAAACTCGTTCGTCGAGGTCGTATCCCTGCTTATTTTCGATCGCATTAACAATGGCACCCTTCACTTTTTTAAAGTCTTCCGGATGAATTTTTTTGGCATAATTTTCGTAAGAAACTATAAAGGTTTTTTTATTTTCACCGTATATCCGGTAAACTTCGTCTGACCAGCTTAACTTCTGAAGTGCAACATCCCACTCCCAGGTTCCGATATGTGCAATTTCCTGAGCATCCAAGAGGCTCTTCTCTCGAATCTTTAAAAATTCCTGTTGTTTTTTTCTCTCAGTCACATCATGAAAGGTTACAAAGGCTGCCTTTGTATTAAGATTGGTCTCCTTGACTGAAATAGTTCGGCAAGAATAGGTTTTTCTTTCTAATTCAGAAAATATTTCCAAAGACTCGGGCTCGCCGGTACGAAGCGTTCTCTTACAGGCATTAAAAATTTCAGATATTGTTTCGGGCAAAAAAGAAGAAATAATCGCATTTTCATATGTGAGTATGCCATCCGGCTCCATAGCAAGGAGCACACAAGATTCTAAAATTGTTATAGGGATGGGCTCTAAAATCTGTATCATTTTGCTTAAATTTAAACTTGTTTAAGATAAAAATCAAATTTTTAGACTTGTACGCTTTATTCTTACGTAAACTTTACAATCACAGCATCCTCTCCGGATTTTGGGTAGCTGTCATATTTGCAATTTTAGAAAAATTATTTTCCTGAATTTTTGTAAACTCAATCGGTAAAGATTTTTCTAAAGTTAAGAAAAAATCTTTATGCGACAGAACTTCTTTCGTCCACTTTTCAGAATCAATACTCATAACGTTTTTAAACTGCTCCTTCGAGTAATCTAAGCCAGTCCAATCCATATCGGTATATTCCGGCATGTAGCCTAAAGCTGTCTCAGTTCCTGCTGACGATCCGTCAATTCGGCCGAACATCCATTTAAGAACGCGCATATTTTCGCTGTATCCCGGCCACATGAACTTTCCGTTTTCATTTTTTCGGAACCAATTCACGATAAATATCTCAGGACTTTTCGCGTTTTTGTTAGGAATTTTTAACCAATGCTTGAAATAATCTCCGATGTTGTAACCGCAAAACGGCAGCATCGCCATCGGATCACGTCGTACAACTCCAACTTTTCCCGTTGCGGCAGCAGTTGTCTCAGAGCCAACGGTAGCAGCAAAGTAAACTCCGGTAGACCAATCCTTAGTTTGAAACACTAATGGAATTGTGTCGGCTCTTCTTCCGCCAAAAATAAAGGCGCTAATCGGTACTCCGGCAGGGTCTTCCATATTTTCATCAGCAGAAGGACACTGCGCGGCCGAAACTGTAAATCTTGCGTTCGGATGAGCGGCCGTTCTGCCGCAACCGGGAGTCCAAGCCTTGCCTTGCCAGTCCGTTAATTTTGCGGGGGCCTCATCCGTCATCCCTTCCCACCAAACATCACCATCTTCTGTTAATGCAACATTGGTAAAAATAGTATTTTTACCAATCGTCAGCATTGCATTTGGATTTGTTTTAAAGCTTGTGCCGGGAGCCACTCCGAAATATCCGGCTTCAGGATTAATTGCTCGCAGTTGCCCGTTTTTATCGGGCTTAATCCAGGCAATATCATCACCCACGGTTGTAACTTTCCAGTTATTCAAGTCCTGAGGCGGAATCAGCATTGCAAAGTTTGTTTTCCCACAGGCACTCGGAAATGCTGCGGCCACGTATTTTTTTTGTTGAGCAGGAGACTCAACGCCTAAAATTAACATGTGTTCTGCCAACCAAGCCTCATTACGGCCAAGTGTTGAAGCAATTCTAAGTGCAAAACATTTTTTTCCTAAAAGGGCGTTGCCTCCATAACCGCTTCCGAAAGACCAAATCGACCTTTCTTCCGGGTAATGAACAATATATTTATTTTCAGAGTTACAAGGCCAAACCACATCTTTTTCATCAGACTTGAGCGGAACACCTACTGAGTGAATACATTTAACAAATTCTTCGGATGCACCCAATTGATCTAATGCTTTTTCACCCATTCTTGTCATGATTTTCATATTTGCAACAACGTAGGCAGAATCCGTAATTTCAATACCTATTTTTGAAATAGGTGAGCCCAATGGGCCCATACAAAAAGGAATCACATACATCGTTCGGCCGGCCATACAGCCATCAAATAATTTAGCTAAATGTCCGCGCATTTCAGACGGCTCAATCCAATTATTTGTTGGGCCGGCGTCTTCTTTATTTTCTGAACAGATAAAAGTACGATCTTCAACACGGGCCACATCCGAAGGGTCTGACCAGGCTAAATAAGAATTGGGTCGCTTTTCAGAATTAAGTTTTTTCAGTGTTCCTTGTTCAACCATCAAGCTGATAAGGATTTCGTTTTCATTTTCGCTACCATCACACCAGTGAATTTTTGCAGGTTTTGTCAGTTGAGCGATTTCGTTAACCCAATTCATTAGATACTGGTTTTTGATCTGCATTTTTAATAGTCCCTTGATTAAATTGATGGGGCCATTTTTAATGTTTTACGGGATTATAAGCAAGAAATAACCCTTTTTGAACGAATAGTTTTATGAATACAATGAAAAAATTATGATGCTCCAAAAGAGTGTATTGTTTCTATTTATCGAGCGAAAACAAATAGTTAACAATACTTTTTAGAGCCTGAATGGCGGAAAGCGAGGGATTCGAACCCTCGAGCCCCGCGAAGGGCTGCCAGTTTTCAAGACTGGTGTATTCAACCGCTCTACCAGCTTTCCGTTGTTAG
>JAYTFA010000026.1:0-4915 GCA_043734765.1 Pseudobdellovibrio sp.
AGACCGATTCTAGTCTTAGATGAAGACCCTGAAACACTTGAACTCATGCTGGAGCCTCTGAGATGGGAAGGCTATGATGTGCGTGGTCTTACGTCTCCAAGTGAGGCCAGCGAATTTTTAAATTACTGGAAGCCTCAGATGGTTATCGTCGACCCGGATTTTGCGAACTCGGACGGACTTGAATACTTAAACTCATTGCAGGGAAGCCTTGGAACAACTTCACTGATTGTGGTTTCGTCCAATAAGGCAACAGATCGCATTACGCAATGTTTAGATCTTGGAGCGAGCGACTACATCGTATCTCCCTTTATACCGCTGGAATTTTTAGCAAGGGTTCGGGCTCAACTTAGGTTTTTAGATGCCAAAGAAGAACTCTTAAACGCAAATCAGAAATTGTTGGAACTTGTTGAGATTGATGACTTAACCGGTTTGTTTAATATGCGTTCGATTTATCAGAAACTTGAGTTCGAAATGGAGCGCGGAAAACGCTTTAGTCGCCCGGTGACAGTGGTGATGATGGACATGGATAAATTTAAACTCGTTAATGACGGGCATGACCATTTATTCGGTAGTTATATTTTATCAGAGGTCGGCAAATTAATTAAATCTTCAACTCGAACCGTGGACATACCGGCCCGGTACGGCGGTGATGAGTTTTTAATAGTTCTTTCAGAAACTCCATTGGCCGGAGTTGAGATGTTCTGCGAGAGATTGCGTAAAAAAGTTGAACAAATGACTTTTGTGCAAGGTACGGACTCAATTAATCTGACCCTGTCCATCGGTTTTGCGTCAACTAAAGACGATGAGAACCTGCCCCCCAAGGAGCTTGTCAGAAGAGCGGATATGGCTCTGTATGAAGCTAAGAGACGCGGACGCAATCAGGTTGTCTGTTTTGATATCAATACTCAGACGGATCGTCGTATCGAAAAGTCGGCAGTTATCGGTATTTTCGATAAAAAAAGAAAGACAGCCTAGCAAATTAGTGGCATATCACTGGCTTCATGGAAAATTCACCGCGTCGTCCGCAAATTAATCTAACACGTCTATTGCCGAATCAAAATGCTTACACTTTGGCTCTCGATAATGAATTTAAAAATTATGCATTCAATGAAGAAAGAGCTCCTTTAAACAAAAATAAATGGCGATCTGAAATTTTTAAATGTGAAGAGGCTAAGGCGGTGGATGTAGAAATCGGAACGGGTGCAGGAATGCATTTTTCTTATTGGGCCAATGCCAATCCGGAGCGGCACTTAGTTGGACTGGAATTAAAATACAAGCCTCTTATTCAATCGATCCGAAGAGCACAGGCGCTGGGCGCCAGAAACTCCGCGATTTGCCGTTATCATGCTTTCAACATTGATTTGTTGTTTGATAAAAACGAAATCAATAATGTTTTTATTCATTTTCCCGACCCTTGGGTTGCGCCGCGAAAGCCTAAAAACCGAGTGGTCAACCGCGCAATATTAAACGGGATCCATGAAATGCAGCGCGAAGGAAGCTTTCTAGAATTCAAAACCGATTCCCGTGAATATTTTTTGTGGGCTTTGCAGGAAATAAAAGAAACAAAATACAAAGTTGAATTTGAAACACTGAATTTGTATAAAGACGGCGGAAAATACTTTGAACAAAATTATCAAACTACTTTTGAAAAAATATTCGTTAAACAAGGAATTGAAATAAATTACATAAAATTAGTTAAGTGATTTTATTACCAGTACTTCGTCATCACAATCAAATCGCTGTTGACCCGGATCTGACAACTCAGTCTTTCATCTTCCTCGCATTTATTGCGCTTGAGGCACTCAATTTCAAAATTTTCGGGGTTATTGGTCTGTCCGTGGATTTTGACCCGGCACATACTGCAAACGCCCTCTCCATGGCAGGAGGAGGCCACAGGTAAGCCTGCAATCAGCAGAGAATTCATCAAATTAGAATTGTTTTCGACATTCAGGATTATGTTTTTTTGAGGAAGAATTACTTTCGGCATCTTGTTTAGCTAGTATAGCCTAAATAATGGGGCAATAAAAGGTCTATATGCGGCCTGATATAGATTGAAAACAGGTCAAGATGAGTTAAAATTTCAATCTCGGAGTATACATATGTCAGATAAAAAAATTGAAAATGTGATTATAATAGGTTCAGGTCCGGCAGGCTTAACAGCCGCAGTTTATTCATCTCGTGCAAACATGGAACCATTGATGATTGAAGGCGAAGAGGCCGGTGGTCAGTTAATGATTACAACTGAGGTTGAAAACTACCCGGGATTTGAGCACGGGATTACAGGACCGGATCTTATTTCGCTTATGCGAAAACAGGCCGAAAGATTCGGAACCAGATTTATCACCCGTAATGTAACAAAAGTAGATTTCAGCAATCGTCCTTTTCAAGTGTTTGTAGGCCAAGATGTACATTATGCACATTCGATTATTATTTCGACCGGGGCTAGTGCCAAACTTATAGGGTTACCGAGTGAAAAACAATATATGAGCCGCGGAGTATCGGCCTGCGCAACCTGTGACGGCGCATTTTTCAAAAATGTGGAAGTGGCTGTTGTTGGCGGCGGTGATACCGCGATGGAAGAGGCTAATTTTTTAACCCGTTTTGCAAGCAAAGTTTATATCGTTCACCGATCAGAAACTTTCAGAGCCTCTAAAATTATGCTGGATCGCTCGAAGAAAAATCCTAAAATTGAATTTATTCATCACACAACAGTAGAAGAAGTTTTAGGGGACGGAAAATCAGTAAACGCATTGAGATTAAAAAATGCCAGAACCGGCGAAGAATTTATAAAGCCGATGCAGGGGCTTTTTGTTGCCATCGGACATCGCCCGAACACTAAATTATTTACCGGCATTTTGGATATGAACGAAGCGGGATATCTGAAAACAAAGCCCGGCAGCACCTACACCAACATTGAAGGCGTTTTTGCAGCCGGAGATGTGCAGGACCCTCATTACCGTCAGGCGATTACCGCTGCTGGAACCGGTTGTATGGCTTCTATCGACAGTGAACGCTGGTTGGAAGCAATGGAGGCAAACAAATAATGGCGAAAAAATTTATAACAAGTGATTTAATTAATAAAATTGAAAAACTGACAAAACAGAGAATGTCGGAACAGCCGGTCGTTAGTTTGGATGAGTTTCGCGGCGCTCATAAAAAAATGAATCCAAAAAATATTCTGGTTATCGAAGACGATGAAACACAGCGATTATCTTTAAAACGGATATTAGAAGCTGAAGGTTATACAACTCTGCTTGCTGCTGATTCTGCGGAACTGACAGCCGTGCTGGACGAAGAAAAAGAGCTGCATCTCATATTAATGGATATTGGCTTACCTTGGATAAACGGTTTTGAGTTAGCCGAAATGATGAAACAGCATCAGGAGTTGAAGAAGCTCCCGCTTGTATTTTTATCGGCGCAGGCTGAACAGGAAGACTATGATAAAGCCCGCCAGGTTGGGGCTTCGGATTACATCAAAAAGCCATTTGATATAGAAAAGCTGAAAATTGTGATTTCTAAATTGTTATCTGATAATAAATAGTGAACAATTAATATAAACCACGGAGGGTTTATGAGAAACGTTACTTTTACAGGCTTCAGCGCGCTTATTTTTCTAGCCTCAACTTCAATTGCCGCACCCATTGCACCGCCTAACGGCTACGATTTAAAGCTGAAATTAACGATGAACGGAAAAATTATTTCATCTCCTCATATTTTGACCAAAGCCGGTGAGCCGGCAACCATCACTCAGCAGACCGAAACACAAAATAACTTTATTGAAGTGACTGCCATTGACGAATCTATTTTAGGTAATGACGGCATTATGATGACCTTTGTTGTAGGAACCATCGACAATGAGGGACAGCGTACGATTTTATCTAAACCGCAGGTCTTCGCAAAAGAAAATAAAAAATCTGAAATTATGATCGAGCAGGGAGACACGAAAGATATGTTGTCTCTGACGGTTGTTGCTAAAAGAAAAACTCTCTAAATAAAAAAGTCGGTTTTAACCGACTTTTTTGTTGCGCCACATTGTAAGGTACCAGCTACCTAATTAATTGCCTATCGCCATACTGGAAATACATTTTGTGTAGGCATTACCCACGATGAAGGGCTGATTATTGGTAGCCACACGGGTCAACGAAGGCGTGCTCACATTAAGAGTAAATTTTTCTATATTATATCCGAAGTTTTGTGCCGATTGACTGGCTAATGTTGGTGATCCACCCACAGCAACAAATAACGAATTAGTTGATGAATCAAAGGCCATTGCGGAAGGGGCAGACACGACAGATTCATCTCTCCATAAAATTATGGGATTGGCTACTGTAGCAGCCGTATCTGAAGTTTCGGTTATGTCCCACATCACGATACCAACATTAAAATTTGTATTGTTATCTAGGTTGCCAGCTACAGAAGAAGAGTAAGAAACAATTAATTTACCAGTGGTTACGGCTGGCGCAGGCGTAGGAATGAAAACCATACTGGTGAGGGAGTCGCCCGTAGCTGAAAAGATAATCGGACCAGTTAAGCCTGGAGCATTGGCATGAGCAAGGGTAGATGCACCGCTGGCAGGAGTTGATCCGGCACAATCCGCACCAATTGTAGAAACTAAACCGGTTCTCTGTACGATACCAATTCGATTTGTTAAAGCCGTAGCACCTGCGTGAATATAAATGAGTTTTCCTTGAAGCATGCCGGTAAAAGGAGACATCAGCGCAATTTTTTGTATCTGTGTTGCAGCCGCATTAAAACAAGTACCAGTACCTGCAGCGGCATTAACCCAAGGATTAGCTCCACCCTTAGTAATACGCACACCCAGAGTATTTAATCTTTCAGCAAAAAGAGATTTACTGAAAATCATAGTTCCGTCCACATCTTGCGCCATAGAGCGAGTGATGTGTGTTGGCGTTAT
>JAYTFA010000027.1:0-2888 GCA_043734765.1 Pseudobdellovibrio sp.
CCCATACGCAAAACTTCGTAATCCCGTTCGGTGGCCATAAATCTAATACGATCACCTTTTTTGATTATTCCATCGATAGCCCGAATTAATATCACCACGCCTTGGTACGCATCGAACCATGAATCGAAAATTAGGCCCCTTGGGGTTAATCCCCGATTTGCTTTCGGCGGCGGTATTTTTGCTATAACGGCTTCTAAAATATCTTCGATGCCTATTTTTTCTTTTGCGGAAGCATGGATAATATCCGAACAATCCAATCCTACGGTGTCTTCAATTTGTTTCTTAACACCTTCCGGATCAGCCGTCGGCAGATCAACTTTGTTTAAGACCGGAATAATTTCTAAATTATTTTCAAGAGCCAGGTAAACGTTGGCCAACGTCTGCGCTTCTACACCTTGTGCGGCATCAACAACTAAAATAGCGCCCTCGCAGGCTGCTAAAGATCTGGAAACTTCATATGAGAAGTCGACATGCCCCGGAGTATCTATGAGATTCAGTTGATAAACTTCTCCATCAACTTTAGATTTGTACATTAAACAGACCGTTTGCGCCTTAATCGTAATACCACGCTCTTTTTCGAGATCCATGTTATCAAGAAACTGATCCTTTTTTTCACGATCCGAAAGGGCTCCTGTGAACGACAAAAGCGCATCTGCCAATGTAGATTTGCCATGGTCAATGTGAGCGATAATAGAAAAATTCCGGATATATTTTGGATCCACTATTTAACTGCTTCTTTCAATTGTTCAGTTTTATTAACTTTTTCCCAAGAGAAGAAGCCTTCATTGAGTTTTTCTTCACGGCCGAAGTGACCATAAGCCGCTGTTGTTGCATAGATAGGTCTTAAGAGATCAAATTCCTTTACTATCCGGGCCGGGCGTAAATCCCAGATGGATCGAACGGCCTGTTCCAGTTTTTCAGTACCGACTGCACTGGTTCCGTAATCATTAACTGAAATACTAACAGGCTCAGCAACACCGATAGCATAAGCTACCTGTACTAAACACTTTTCAGCCAAACCTGCGGCTACAATATTTTTGGCAACATGTCTTGCGGCATAAGCAGCTGATCTATCAACCTTGGAGGGATCTTTTCCGGAAAATGCACCACCACCATGGGCACCATGACCACCATAAGTGTCGACGATTATTTTACGACCGGTGAGACCTGCGTCTCCCATCGGACCTCCTGTTACAAATCGACCGGTAGGATTAATATGAAATTTTGTATTTTTATCAACCCACTGTGTAGGAATAGACTTTTTAATAAGTTCTTCCATAATGAATTCCTGAATTTGTTTTAACGAAACATCTTCAGCATGCTGAGTTGAAATAACAATTGTATCAATGCGTTTTGCTTTTCCGTTTTCATACTGAACAGAAACCTGTGATTTAGCATCCGGTCTCAGCCAATGAACTTTATTGGCTTTTCTGATTGTTGCAAGGTCACGGACTAATTTATGTGATAGCGATAAAGTTAACGGCATCAACTCAGATGTTTCATTTGTTGCGTATCCGAACATTAGCCCCTGGTCGCCCGCTCCCTGTTCGTCAGCGCCGGTTTCCTTTACTCCCATTGAAATGTCAGGAGATTGGTGACCAACAGCCACCATCACAGCGCAAGTTTTGTAATCAAAGCCTTTATCAGAATGGTCGTACCCGATTTTTTTAATGACTTCACGGGCAGTCTCGGAAAAATTAACCTTTGCAGATGTGGTAATTTCACCGGCAATAACAACGAGCCCTGTTGTTAACAAGGTTTCACATGCCACACGGCCCTTAGGATCCTGCTCAAGAATTTTATCTAAAATCGAATCGCTGATTTGATCAGCCATTTTGTCTGGATGTCCTTCAGAAACAGATTCACTTGTAAAAATAAAATTTTTCAATTTACTAACCTCATTTAGGGTTGGCTCTCGCATAGCAAGAAGTTTAATTTAGAGATGACAAAACGTAACTCAAACCGATACTTAGGGTCAATCTACAATACCCAAAAGCACCTCAAAGTGCCCATATATAGTGCACCCTATGCGGTCGGAATTTAGATTTACATAACCATGTAAATGGCCGGAAGTAGAGCTCCGTTCCCCGATAGAAAAAGCACGAGAGCTAAAATTGCCAATAGCACCCAAAATGGAATGAGCCACCATTTTTTAGAGTCGGCAATTTGCTTAAGAGTCCATCTCAGAAAAGCTCCCGTTGTTCTTGGGACTATATCTTTTTCCGGCGCTCTATCCGATATTGTTCAAACTGGCGCGCCAGCAGAAACAGTGATCTGGCCTCCAAGCAATGCCCATGAGACGATTGCAGAGCGGACAAGTTATAAAGCTCTGCCTTCAATTAAAACTAAGTAAAATATTAAAAATAGCGGTACGGTTAATATTTTTTTAATGGAGCTGTCTGGCGTAATTATTTTATTTCCCATAAATAACCGGAGTAAATTATGTTTAGCTTCTCTTAATCACCGGTCCAGATTAAATCACGAATATTTAAATTCAAGTGTTATGTTACGGAGTCAGCAGCACTTCGCGCCTGTATAACTGAAGCGCCAGTGAGGCATAGGACGTGGTAAAATCACTTGCAAAACGGTCGTTATGAACAGAACCCGTTCGATTCATTGACTTTGCCGGCCAAATTACCGAGCCTTCACCCATGTTTAAAAAATCGCCTGTTTGCTGTTGATCCCCGAGCCATTTTGCAGCCTTGTGAGTTAAAGAATTATTGATTTGCCTGGCATTAATAAGCCCGATCAAAGCGATGGAAGTGGCGTAAATATTCTCCTCATTCTGGCCTTGCCCTAAGACAGCCTTTTGATTCCAACTCCCGTTTTCATTCTGCGAAGCCAGAATTTTACCGACAAATAAATCTGAAAGTTCTCTGCTTAATAGC
>JAYTFA010000028.1:0-5645 GCA_043734765.1 Pseudobdellovibrio sp.
GAACACTAAAATGGCGATATTAATTGATAAAAATACGAAAGTTATTTGCCAGGGTATAACCGGCTCTCAAGGTTCTTTTCACTCTGAACAATGCAAAGCCTACGGCACCAAAATGGTGGGCGGAGTCACTCCGGGTAAAGGCGGTACTACGCATTTAGGAATTCCGGTTTTTAATACCGTAAAAGAAGCTAAAGCCAAAACAGGTTGCACTGTTTCAATGATTTTCGTTCCTCCCCCGTTTGCCGCAGATTCAATTATGGAAGCAGCAGACGCAGATTTAGACCTAGTGATCTGTATCACTGAAGGCATTCCGGTTTTAGACATGGTTAAAGTAAAAAAATACATGGAAGGTAAGCGCACTCGCCTAATCGGACCGAACTGTCCCGGCGTTATCACTCCTGATCAGTGCAAAATCGGAATTATGCCCGGACATATTCATAAGGCCGGCCGAATTGGCGTTTTATCCAGATCCGGCACTCTGACTTATGAAGCTGTTGGTCAACTCACCGCTTTAGGTTTAGGGCAGTCGACTTGCGTGGGTATCGGCGGAGACCCTGTTAACGGAACAAATTTTATTGATATGCTGAAGCTTTTCAACGCCGACAAAGATACCGATGCTGTGATTATGATCGGCGAAATCGGTGGAACGGCTGAAGAAGAAGCCGCTGAATATATTAAAAAAGAATTTAAAAAACCTGTAGCCGTATTTATCGCGGGAGCGTCAGCTCCTCCGGGTAAACGCATGGGGCATGCCGGTGCGATTATCAGTGGCGGCAAAGGAACAGCAGAAGCAAAGTTTGCGGCGCTCGAAGCTGCCGGTTGCAAGATATCCCGATCACCGGCCGACATGGGTACAACTTTAAAATCGATGCTAAGTAATTTAAATCATTAACAAGGAGAAAACAATGGGAACAGAAAGAACACTATCAATTATTAAGCCGGATGCAGTTAAAAAAAACGCGATCGGTGACATCATTCATACTTTTGAATCAAATGGCCTGAAGGTTGCGGCTGCAAAGCTGACTATGTTATCTAAAGAAAAATGTGAATTATTCTATGCTGAACATAAAGAACGTCCGTTTTTTGGTGGCTTAGTAACATTCATGACTTCTGGTCCTGTTATGTTAATCTGTCTTGTTGGTGAAAATGCAGTTTTAAAAAATCGTGAGCTTATGGGCACTACAGACCCTAAGAAAGCCGCTCCGGGCAGTATCCGCGCCAAGCATGCGGATTCTATCGGTGAAAATGCCGTTCATGGATCAGACTCTTTGGCCTCTGCTGAGCGCGAATTAGCCATCTTTTTTGACAAGCATGAACTTGTGAACATGTAATTATTAGTGAAAAGAAATCCTTCACTTAATGAAAATAAAAAGAGGGGCTCTGAATTAGAGTCCCTTTTGCATTCTGAACATGTCGTTGACATCGAAAAACTCGTTGTCGGCGGAGATGGGCTGGCCCGAATACAGTTTCAGGAAAAATCTCTGGTTGTTTTTACTCCTCTGACGGCTCCGGATGAAAAAGTAAAAATTAAAATTGTTTCTGTTGAAAAAAACCACTTGGTCGGTGAAGTTCTCGATATTATTTCGGCATCGGCAAGCCGCCGGGAAGCACCTTGCGAGTACTTTAATAACTGCGGCGGATGTTCGTGGCAGCATATTACCGAGGCTGAGCAAATTCGCCAAAAAGAACAGATTTTAACTGATTTATTTAAGAAATTTATTCCGGAAGTAAGCTTTTCATTATTACCGACAGTGGCTTCTGAAAAAAACTTTCATTATCGAAATAGAATCCAGCTTAAACAGCTGAGCACAGAGCTAGGATATTTTAAAAAAGCCAGTCATCAAATTGTTGATATCGCCAGGTGCCTTATCGCTAAGAATGAAATTTCGAATGAAATTTCGAGAATTAAAGCTTCTCTTAAGCCGGCAAATGAACTTAAAAAATTTGAACTTAGACTTAATCATTTAAATCAATTTGAATTCTATCCGATCGGAAATGATGGGGAAGGCTTATCATTTTCGCAGGTTAATAATGAGGTAAATGAAAAACTGACCTCAGAAATTGTTAAACTTGTAAAACAGCACAATCCAGGTTTTTTAACCGAACTCTATGCAGGTGCCGGTAATTTTACCTTCCCGCTTTTAGCTGCATTGCCCGCGCTCCAGTTAGAAAGTGTTGAGCTCAACTCAAAACTCACAAGCTTTTCCACAAAAAAACTGACGGATTTAAGACTTCAAAAGAGATTATTTGCTTTTACCTCTGATTGTGAGTCGTTTGTTGAGAGAAGATCGCTCTCGCAGGAGTTTGTTTTACTGGACCCGCCAAGAGCCGGGTGTTCAGACAAAGTTTTAAATAAGATAATCGATTCCAATCCTGAAAATATTCTTTACGTCAGCTGTCACCCCGTATTTTTAGCTCGGGATTTGAAAAAAATAATAAGCTCTCAGCCTGAATATAAAATCTCATTTCTCCGGGTTTTTGATATGTTCCCGCAAACGGACCACTTTGAAACCGTTGTTCTGCTTAGCAAATAGCTGAGTAAATAATTGACTGAATTACAACTAATGCTAGGCTTTGCTTATGAATAAACTGTTTATTCTCTTATTTGCTTTAAATTTGTTCAGCTGTGCAACAAAAAACTCGCCCGAAAAAAATGTTACAGCTGAACTGCACCTCAATATCGCAAATGAATATCTCAAAAAAGAAAATTATCCGGTTGCACTCAAGGAGCTCTTAATTGCAGAAGATCTGAATCCGGATAACCCCATGATCCAAGCCAATCTGGGATTGGTCTATTTTATGCGGGAGCGATATGAATTGGCTGAAAAACATTATAAAAAAGCAATTTCCATCAGGCCTGACTTTACAGATGCAAAAAACAACCTCGGACGTGCTTACGTCGAAATTGGTCAATTCCGGCTGGCCGAAGCTCTTTTAAAAGAGGTTCTGGCAGATTTAACATATATAGATTTTCCGAAAGCCTATGCAAACTACGGTGTTCTTGAGTTTAAACGTAAAAATTATGCCAGCGCTATCACCTATTTTAAAAAATCTTTGGAGCGTGACCGTGAAAACTGCTACACGCAGGTTTATCTGGGGCGTAGTTATCTTGAGTTGAAAGACATCAGTTACGCCTCTACGCAACTGGATAAGGCCATTCCATTCTGCCAACAAATAGAGTCTGATGAGGCTCATTTCTATTCGGCTATTGCGCTCTACAGAAATAATCAAAAGGATAAAGCTAAATTCAGGTTCGAAGAACTCATTAGGCTTTTTCCCTCTGGTTATAACAATGAAAAAGCACAAAAAATGCTTGAACTTCTGAAAAAGGATACACCGTGAAAATAACAGGCGAATTACTGAAGTCTGAACGAATTAATAAAAAATTAAGTGTGCAGGACGTAGCCCTGTCCTTAAAATTAAGTTCAAAAATTGTTAACGCCATCGAAGCGGGAAACATAGATGACCTGCCGGCAAAAACTTTTGTGCGCGGATTCGTAAAAAGTTATGCACAACTGCTTAAGCTTGACGCCGACGTTGTACTGAGACAGTTTCAGGAAGAAATGGGATCTACAAATCCCATGCCTAAAGTTCCGCCTCCGATGCCCCTACCTAATGAAAACAATATTAAAGCCGCTCGTCCGAGCCTCAAGCATACAGCTCAAAATTATTCGACTAAAAACTCATCTATCAAGCCTGCAAATTTAAATAATGAAAACCCTAAAAATATTATTTTGATGATCTCTTTAGCTTCAATATTAATTGTTGTGCTTGTTATAAGTAATAAAATTATTGATAGCTTTAAATCCAACCCGGTGGCCGTTGAGGCTCCGGTAGAAACCGTGGTAGCACCACCGGCTGTCACTGAAAATATGAATATTAATAGTTTAGATCAATCTGCCGCCAAGCTTCCCGTGGCCTTACCGGCATCAAGCGAGAGTTCGCCCGCAGCAAGCGCATCAAGCCTTGAAGAAGGTTTCGAAAAATCAAACGGCAAACCGGTTGAAATTTTACTTGAGGCAAAAAAAGATACTGAGTTGCATTACGCTAAAGGTGATTCAAAACATTTTATTCAATTAAAGCTCTCGGCAAACCAAATACAAGTCATAAGATCAAACGTGGGTTTATATCTGAAGGCTGCTGACGGAGGTGCCCTTAAAATCAGCGTGAACGGAATTGATAAAGGTTTAGCCGGTGGCAATAATAAGGCTGTAAAACTTACTTTTTAATTGAAAATATCGTCGATAACTACTTTTTTAATTTTCTCCGCAATCTGCAAATTTTTGTTGGCCTATTTCGTTCCTGTTTTCGGTGACGAAGCTTACTACTATATTTGGTCTTTGCACCCCCAGCTCAGCTATTTTGATCATCCTCCTATGGTGAGCTGGTTTATTTATGCAGCTCATTTAATTCTTTCGCCGGGAAATCCGGTTTCACTGAGGTTTGTTTTTATATTAGCCAGTTTTTTAACATCCTTGATCTGGATTAAAATCCTCAGGCTCAAGGGTTTCGATAATTCAAGTGTGTTGATGTGGCTTGTTTTAATATTTTTAAATCCATTGTTGGGCGCGGGTTCGATATTAGCAACGCCCGACACTCCGTTGGTATTATTCTGGTCACTTTCGTACTATAGCTATTTAAAAATTCTCAAAACACACAGCTTAACCTTTTATTCGCTACTGGGTTTATTTTTAGGACTGGGCTTCTGCTCAAAATATCATATCGTACTGTTTGTTTTTGCGGGTCTGATTTATCTCATTTTGTCTAAAAAGATTTATGAAATCAGAATTAAGGGCGTATTGCTTACAATTTTCTTCGGAAGTTTGTTTTCTCTTCCGGTTCTAATCTGGAATGCACAAAATAATTGGGCTTCTTTTTTATTTCAGTTGCACCACGGTTTCGGTAAAAATGCATTTGAATGGGATTGGCCCTTAGGATATCTGATTGCCCAGACATTGATTATCAATCCCTACATTTTATACAGATTGTTCCGGAAAACCGATGATGTTGTTGATAAGACGTTTTCTTTTACTCAGCTTATTTTCTTTTTTACGAGCTCATTTAAATCTCTTGTTGAAGGAAACTGGCCGCTGACGTCACATCTGCACTCAATAACTCATTTTTGTAAAGGTGACGGTCGTAGAATTTTTAAGTTTTCAATAATTTATTGGTTTGTATTTTACGTCCTCACGGGTGTATTTTTTATTTTACCTGCCAGCCGGGCGGTTAAAAAGAATCTGGTCAACTCCTCGCAAATTACTGAACTGACTCCGATCCTGAATGAATACCGACCGCTTTATGGTCCGAGCTATCAAATTTCCTCACTCTTATCCTGGAAATCGCAAAAAAATATTCCTAAGTTGAATGGCCTTACCCGGCATGACTTTTATGACTCATTGCCCGATTCAATACCTCTGGATGCATCGTTTTATGTGCTCAAATACGATAATAGCGATTGGCCGCAGAAATATGAATACTATAAAAAAATTAAGATCCAGAGCTTTGACAATATGAGCCTTGGGCTTTATCAATTTATCTATGAATAAAATTCTCGCTACATTTGCATTTTTACTCATTAGTTTTTTTATTTATGGTTTTTATATTTCGCAATTTGAACTCAATTTTATTCAAAGAAAAGTTAAAAC
>JAYTFA010000029.1:0-11292 GCA_043734765.1 Pseudobdellovibrio sp.
TCTTCAAAAAGAACATCAAGCTTTAAGTCATACGGTATGAGTTCTGTGGCAACCAATTCTGGCAGGGCCAGCTCTACAAGCTGGCCTTCGGCAACCATGTGTGAAGCCTTAACTTTTTTACCATTAACGGTAACCAGATCTTTATCAATTAAATTTTTTGCGTAGTTTCTGGAGGAAATCTCTTCAAGATTGGATAAATATTTATCTAATCTTAAGCCGGAGTCATCGGTTGTAATAACTAATGAAAGTTTGAGATTAGTTTTCAATCTTTTTTCTGAAAATACGCATATAAGAATCAGCAACAACTTTTTCTTTTAAACCAAGAGCTTTAGAAACCTGAATAACATAGCCTCGAACAAAAACTTCCACAGGTAAATTAGCCGGATCCATATCTTCAAGAGCCGCAATATACCAAGGGTTGATTTTGGTAATATCTGTCAGCTCATCAAAAGAAAGTTTTCTGTATTCTCTTACTTTTTTAAGATCCTGACCCGTCCACTCTTTTTTTTGCGCCATTTCGTTTTCAAAACCAGCATCAACTATCGGCGCTGCCGTTTCGGTTTCTACCATTACCGGAGGAGGAGTTGCTCGCTGAAATAAAGTTTCGCTTGCCATTTTGATTGAAGCGGCTGTTAAGTCGCTTTCTGCAAACGTGTTGGCTAACACTCTTTTTTCATAAATATTTCGATAGGTATTATTACTCAGAACTTCATAAGCTTCTTCAATTAATGTTCTCAATTCACTGGCCTCATTCGGGCTAAAAATAGAATGTAGTGCTTTGTTTTCGGCCGAATAGGTCATTTTAGCCTTCGCGTAGGCCATGTGAATTTCTTGCTGAGTTGCATTTTCCGTGAGTTCTAAAATTTCGTAGTAATTATGTCTGTTCTCTGTGTTCATTTAGGTAATGTTAAGGCGTCTTTTATATGAGAATCAACTTAATAGTTGAGTTTTGCTCAAATTAGGGGCTGAAACTTTATACCCTGTAAATTTTCTTCGGCTTCTGAGGCGCGAAGATAAAGGGGTATGAGTTGGTTCCACGGCTGCTTTAAATGGTTATTTTGGAAAGCCAATCGACCTGTATTTTTTGCATGGGGCTCGTCTGAAATATCATTAAATCTCATAATATTTTGTTTAAGTGCCGGGGCTAAATACTTTTCATAAACCGTAAATCCATCTCCACAAACTATCGATTTTTCGGTGACATAATTTTCTAATTTTTGTACGCGAACCACTTCGGGTTTTTTAGCTTCAACAATCTGCCCATTATCACGTCTATAGGTTGCAACATAAACCATGTTTTTATATGCATTAATCATTGAAATGATTGGTGTATTTATAAACTCATCGGAATTCAAAGAGGCAGACGCCTGAACTGCTAAAGTGTGTAAAGAGCTAATGCCAATAACGGGCTTATTAAAACAGTAAGCAAGGGTCTTAATAGTATTGAGGCAGATTCGAATTCCCGTAAAACTTCCCGGCCCAATACCGCTTGCAAATAAATCTATATCTGAAAGTTTTTTTCCCGACTTTGTCAGCGCTTTTTCAATAAAAACATTCAGAACATCAGAATGAGAACCTTGCCTCATGGAATCTTCAAATGAAAGAACTGTACCATTCTCTAGAAGAGCCACGCTTCCCAAAAGAGTGCTGGTTTCGCACGCGAGAATAATCATGACTTAAATAAGAATCGAACAATATCGTTGAACTGCGCCAAGATCATTAAAGCTAAAAGAAGCGCAAATCCAACTTGTTGTGCAATCTCCATTTTTCTGAGACTGAGCGGCGAGCCCTTAATAAGTTCAATAGTGTAAAAAACCAAATGACCACCATCAAGAACAGGAATCGGCAGAAGATTTAAGATAAATAAACTTACTGATAAAATACCCATCGTCATCAGAAAAGCCTGAGCACCCATTTCAAAAGAGTCTTTTGCAGCTTTTCCTATAGAAACCATTCCGCCCACATTTTTAACTGAAACCTGTCCTTGAAATAATTTTACAAATGACATGACAGTCATAACAGAAATGTCCACCGTGCGGGCCGTGCCCCTTGCAACAGAATGCAAAATAGAATCTGACTTAACAACAGTAAACTCCGGCTCTGAAATAACAATGTAAGGCGTGATTCCGATGGTAAAACGTTTTTCAATTCCACCGAACGGAGTTGTTAGCTCTGTTACTTTGGGCGTAATTTTTTTTATAATTTGTGCACCGTTGCGGCTAATAACAAAAGTTAGTGCTTCTTTGCCATCAAATGACTTCACGTTTTCTGAAACATCCTCCCACTTGTTTATAGGTGTGGAGTTTATCGAAATTACTTTGTCATATTTATTTAAATCCGCCGCTGCCGCCGGAGAGTCTTTCATAATCTGATCCAGGTAAAGCTCGGTATTATCAAATCCGAATTCTTTAAGAGATTTTATTTTGCGCAGTTCTGCAAACGGAATTGTAATTGCTAAATTTGTTTTTACAGGTTTTTCAAGATTAGGCTCATTGGCCGGTCGGCTCAGATTAACGATTAAATCTTTTGTTGCAGCCTGCTCTTTCGCTTTTAGAATCACTTCATTAAGCTCAGCAGCACGAACAATTTTTTGAGAATTGATTTCAACTACTTCATCACCGGTTCTAAATCCGAATTTATAAGCCGGAGAATCATTAACCACCGCAATTGCAGCGCTTGTTGTATAAGGCAAGAGCCCTTCTATCTGGCCCAGCTTCGACTCAAGAGAAAAAATATTCGGATTATCAAGCGTTGTAACAGTTAGGGTTAAAGTTTTCTTTTGCCCGCTGACATCTTCAACATTTGCCGAAATCGAAGACCCCTTAAACTGATTTAAGCTCTTCTGAAAATCTTCGTAGCTTTTTATCTTTACGGAATTGATTTCTAATATGCGATCTCCGGCCTTAAAGCCCATTTTTTCTGCGGGAGAGGAGGTTGTAACATCTGCAATTACAGCAGCTCTGGTTTGTTCGCCCATTTCTGTAATTAAAGTAAAAATAAAAACTGCAAAAAAGAAATTCATAAGCGGACCGGCTAAAACAATGGCAATTCTTTGCCATGGGGTTTTATGCGAATAAGATACTTTTTTATCTTCCTCGGTTTTAATGGCATCGCTGCCTTGCTCACCGAACATTTTAACGTAACCACCGAGAGGAATTAACGAAACACAATAAGTAGTGCCGCCTCTAACAACGGAGAATATTTTTTTACCGAACCCTAACGAAAAAACTTCAACTCTTACGCCACACATACGGGCAACAAGAAAGTGCCCGAGTTCGTGAACGAAAATTAAAATTCCGAGTAAAATTACAAAAGGAACCACATTTGAATATAAAAACCCTAAGGCAGCAGATAAATACATCATAGCTTTTCATTTTAAACTATTGGCTGGAATCGTCCAGACTAGGTGTGTTTAAATTAATTAATCACGACGCGTCGAAGGTCCAGGGCAAAAAAGAGTAATTTTTTGTTCTATAACGAGAAATAAGTAGCAACAAAATAGAACAATGGTGCCGCAAACAAAACGCCATCTAATCTATCCAGAACTCCACCGTGTCCCGGCATGATTGAGCCCGAATCTTTAACCCCTGAAACACGTTTAATAAGTGATTCAAAAAAATCTCCGATCTGAGCGAGCAATCCCCCAAGTAATCCACTCAGTGCTAAAATCAAAAGTGGTGTATTAGGAATAAAATATTTAAAACTCAATGCCGTCATCAGAGAAAAAAACAACCCGCCGATGGCGCCCTGCACAGTTTTTTTCGGCGATAAAGCCGGTGCTATTTTAGTTTTTCCAATTGTTACGCCAAATATGTAGGCCCCGATGTCTCCGGCAAAGACCACAGACAAGAGGCAGAAAAACCACTCTATGCCATTATTAGTTTGGATGGTCCAGGCCACTGTAGCGGGTAAGAAGCACACATACACCAGCCCCAAGCAACTCTTGGCAACAAAAGTTAACACTTGATCTAAATCCTTGAAGGTCTTGTGAAATAAAACACCGAAACTGGCCACAACCACAAAACTGAAAATCAAAGCAAAGTTAGCAACATATTTAAGTTGGTCCTGAGTAATCAGAATAAAAAGCGCCGCTGTTAAAAAAACAAAAAGTCTTTTTACGAATTTCGGGTATGTGCCAGGAAAAAACATCCGAGCCATTTCAAATGCGCCGCGAATAACGACAAATAAACATAAATAATAGGCACCGGTTTTCTCTCCGAAGTAGATTGTTCCGATAAATATAAATAAGGCAACTAAAGCAGAGAGCGCTCTATAAGAAAGATTCTTCATTTTTTTGGAATACCTTTCCAAAACGTCTTTCGCGCCCTAGGTAACATTGGATCGCTTCATGAAAATCTTTTGCAGAGTAATCAGGCCATAATATGGGGCTGAAAAACAGTTCACTGTAAGAGGCCTGCCACATCAGAAAATTGGAAAGTCGAGATTCGCCACTCGTGCGAATAATTAAGTCGGGATCAGGTGTTCCTGCAGTCATCAAACAATCGGATAGACTTTTTTCATTGATTTGATCGATCGTCAAAATACCATGAACAACTTTGTTTGCCAGGGCCTGTGTTGCCAATATGAGCTCTTGTCTTGAGCTGTAGCTTAATGCAAAAGATAAATTTAATCCGGTATTGTTTCGGGTAAGTTCTTTTGTGTGTGCAATTGCTTTTTGAATTTCTGTGGGAAGTTTGTTTATTTCACCGATAACATTGAAACGGATATTTTTTTTATGAAGATTGAGGGACTCTTTTTTTAAATAACGATTTAATAAACGCATCAGAAAAGCAACTTCGGTCTGTGGACGGAGCCAGTTTTCAGAGCTGAATGCATACATCGTTAAATTTTTTAATCCCAGATCAGAAGCTTGAGTAATAATCTTTTTGGCAACTCGAGCACCCTTAATATGACCGAAAGTTCGGGGTTTATCGCGAAGCTGAGCCCAGCGCCCGTTTCCATCCATTATAATTGCTATGTGTTGCAGTTTTTTAAGCATTAAATAATCACATCTAAATAGTTAAAATTGATTTTTCTTTTTCTTCGGCGATTTGGTCCACTTTTTTAATAAAATCATCTGTAATTTTTTG
Source organism: Pseudobdellovibrio sp. (assembly GCA_043734765.1). GTDB lineage: Bacteria > Bdellovibrionota > Bdellovibrionia > Bdellovibrionales > Bdellovibrionaceae > Pseudobdellovibrio. Next base: position 5,091 of record JAYTFA010000029.1, read on the forward strand.
AATATCAGCTTCGCCCTTTTTAGACTCATCTTCACTGACAACTTTATCTTTGAAAGCTTTTTTGACTTCTTCATTTGCATCACGACGAACCAAACGTACAGAAACACGAGCTTCTTCAACAATTTTTTTAACTTGTTTGGCCAAATCTTTGCGGCGCTCTTCAGTTAGATCCGGCACCTTTAAACGAATGACTTTGCCATCATTAATCGGTGCCATGCCGATATCGGACTTAACGAGTGATTGTTCGATTTCTTTTAAAATTGAAGATTCCCAAGGCGCGATCAAAAAAGTTTTTGCATCAGGAGTTGAAACAGAGGCCACCTGATTAAGTGGGGCTTGTTGTCCGTAGTAATTAACACGTACCGAATCCAGCATTGAGACCTGGGCTTTTCCGGTGCGGACTTTTTTAAGTTCCTCAGTAAGAGAAATAATAACTTTTTCCATTTTTACTTTAGCATTACTTTTAGCTTGGTCTAACATGGTCTTTCTCCTTTTATCCTGAGCTCACAGAATTCAGTGCAACCTATTGAACTGTTTATTGAACAATTGTTCCTATGCGCTCACCCTGTACAGCTTTTAATATGTTCCCCGGCTTTGCAAGATCAAATGTCATAATAGGTAGTTTATTGTCCATACAAAGACTAATCGCCGTTGAGTCCATAACCTGCAAACCCTGCTTCAACACATCAATATAACTGATTTTGTCATATCTTTTTGCATCGGTATTTTTAGCAGGGTCTTTATCATAAATCCCATCAACTTTGGTGGCTTTCATGAGAACTTCTGCATTTATTTCCATGGCTCTGAGTGCAGCGGCCGTATCTGTTGTAAAATAAGGGTTTCCGGTGCCGGCTCCAAAAATGACCAGTCTGCCTTTTTCTAAATGTCGAATGGCGCGACGACGTATGTAAGGCTCAGCTATTTCGGCCATTTCTATCGCAGACTGAACTCGGGTTGGAACATTTTCTTTTTCAAGAGCATCTTGAAGCGCGAGTGAGTTAATACAAGTTGCCAGCATTCCCATGTAATCAGAGCTGGCGCGGTCCATCCCTTGCGCTGAGGCCGCGATACCTCGAAAGATATTTCCACCACCGATAACCAAACCGATTTCAACACCGGTGTCATGAGCGGCTTTAATGTCCTGCGCGATCTGTTTAATCACGGCAGTATTAATTCCGGTACCCTGAGGTCCGGCCAGGGCCTCACCACTCAACTTAAGCAGAATCCTCTTATAAATTGATTTACTCAAAAAAAGCTCCCACTTTGGTTTAAATTAAATGAATTAATGTGATTTTGTTTGCGCCGCAACTTCGGCTGCAAAGTCGACCACTTTTTTCTCAATTCCTACGCCAAGTTCAAGACGAACAAAACGTTTGATTGTTAAATCGCCACCGGCTTTTTTAGAGCACTCTTTTACATAAGCTGCGACTGTCAGATCCGGGTTTTTAACAAAGCCCTGATCCAACAAACAATTTTCAGCCAAGAACTTGCGGACTTGTCCTTCAACAATTTTATCAAGCATTTCTGGTTTTTTCCCCGACTCAATTGCTTTTTGTCTTAAGATATCTTTTTCTTTGGCAACTACAGCAGCATCCATTTGGTCCTGAGAAAGGGCCATTGGGCTCATCGCTGCAATATGAAGGCAGACATCAGACGCTAAATTTTTAGCTTCTGGAGAAGAGGCGGCCGCGGGTGTTGAAGCCAATACTTCGATCATGACGCCGATTTTGCCTTCACCATGAATGTAAGTATGGACCAAACCGGTATCGGTTGTTGTGTATTTTTCGAAGCGACGAATAACGGTGTTTTCGCCCATAGTTGCGATAGCTTCTTTCAACACTTCTCCAACTTTTTTACCGGGAGAACCGGCAAAATCCTGATCGAGGATCGGAGAAGTTGAGTCTGTTTTTAAAATATGCTGTGCAATTGAATTTACAAAGTTTTTAAAGTTATCAGTTCGCGCTACAAAATCGGTTTCAGAGTTGATTTCAACAACAACAGCAGTTTTACCCGAAGTCGTCGCAAATACAGTGCCCTCTGCGGCAATACGATCGGCTTTTTTAGATGCCGCCGATAGACCTTTAACTCTTAACCATTCGATTGCAGCTTCAAAATCACCTTTTGATTCTTCTAAGGCTTTTTTGCAATCCATCATTCCGGCACTTGTTTTTTCGCGTAATTCTTTAACCATTGAGGCAGAGATAGACATTGGAAATCTCCCGTTTGTAAGTAGTTGTTTCCCGCCAGTCGGAAGGAAACTTTAATAAATTATTTTTTAAAGAAAGAGCTCAGCAGAAATTACTCTGCTGAATCGTCTTTAGTTTCTTTTGTTTCGTTTAATTCGGCTTCGATCTCAACTAGATCTGCAGTACCGGCAGCAACAAGCTTTCTTGTTTTGTTAGCCTTAACAACAGTAGGACCAGGCGCAGCTTTTTTGTCATCTGGCTTTGCACCACGAGGACCACGAGCCGGACGAGCCGATTCTTTAGGAGCATCTGCCATTTTTTCTTTAGCAAGATCAGAACCCTTATCTGTTTGAGTACGTAATTTTTGTTCCCAAATTTTAGCGCCCTCAATAAAAGAATCTGCAACCAAGTTTGAGAATAACTTAATAGCGCGGATAGCGTCGTCATTTCCTGGAATTGGATAATCAACTGATTCGGGATCAGAATTTGTATCAGCAATTGCCACAACTTTGATTCCTAATTTTTTAGCTTCTGCAATTGCAATATGCTCTTTTGGCATATCAACAACAAACATAACTTTAGGAAGGGTTTTCATATCTTTGATGCCTTCTAAGTATTCTGTTAAACGAATAGCTTCTTTATCAAGACCTGCGCGCTCTTTTTTAGTTAATAAATGGTATTCGCCTTTTTCCTTCATAACATCGATTTTGCGTAAACGATCGATAGAAGCTTTGATAGTTTCAAAATTTGTTAACATTCCGCCTAACCAACGCTTAGTCACGAAGTATTGGCCGCACTTGCGAGCTGCTTCCTGAACGGGATCGATTGCTTGTTTTTTTGTTCCAACAAAAATTGCAGCGCCGCCGTTAGCTGCGATTTCTTTTACGAAATCAGCCGCCTGATTGGCCCGAACTACAGTTTTTTGTAGATCGATAATATGAATTCCGCCGCGAGCAGCAAAAACATAGGGTTTCATTTTTGGATTCCAGCGTTGTGTTTGATGTCCAAAGTGTACGCCAGCGTCTAACATTTCTTTCATGGTAACTTGTGCCATGTGATTTCCTCTTTTTTTCCGGTTAAGCCTCCGAATGACAGAGCTTGGTCGAGTGGGGATTAGAGAATCCGATCACTCTGTGGGTCCAAGAAACCTTGCTGAAACCATTTGCAGCAAGACCAGTTGATTACTCATTCGTGTGTTATAGTGGAGAATTAAATAACATAGTGATTTCTCAGAGGCAAGTCCCGAAAAGCGAAAGGCAGATGACAGTTTTTCGATTCGAAAAGCGAACCTCTAAGCTCGCTAAAATGAGTCAAAAGTGGCCTACTAAATGAAACACATTGGATCTGGGCCTTAAGTTTGCTTTCAAGTATATTTTTAGATATACTTGAAAGTATACGAGGTCTTTATGGGTAAGCCGTTGATGATACAAATCGAAGATGAATTGAAAATTCTGAAATTGAAAGAAAAAATGGGCGCAAAAACCAAGATCGACGTAGTTCGAAAAGCTTTAGATCTTCTTGAAGAACAACTGCGTCAGCAAGAGAAGGCAGAGCGCTGGATTAGGTCCGCAAAACTTGTAAAAGATTCCGGCTTAGAAGTGCTCAAAGAATTTGAAACAAAAAATAGATTTAAAAACTGGCTATGATCAAACCTAAAAAATGGCACGTTTATACAGTTTATTTTGAACCTCGAATTGGCACAAAGCCCGGGAAGCAAAGGCCCTGTCTTTGTATCCAGCCTTCAGAGTTTTGTGAATATGGATTAGGTTCTGCAGTTGTTTTACCTCTGACGACCAATCTTCTTTTTGAAGAGGCATTTCCCCTGCGAGTGAGGGTTGCTAAAGGTATTTGTAAACTGGAAAAAGACAGCGATTTACTAATTGAACAAATGTTGGCATGGGATACTAAAAATTTTAAAGAAGATTTGGGTGTTATTCCGGAAGGGTTACAACTTTTAGTTAAGGCAGCACTAAAAGATTTTTTAGATCTTTAAAATCTCCTATGCGAAGTGAGCCAAGGAAAAAATTAAATACTTAATTCGTTAACAATTGGTTCTGTAGTCTGAACCGGAAGGAACCCTAACGAACTCAATACAAATTGGGCCTGCATCAGCGAGCCCAACAAATTTTGATAAGGACTTACCTGGCTTGAGGCTATCCAGAGATTAGGAACTTTCGGCAAAGTTCCATTTGCACTTAATTTTAAATCAGCTCCGGATAAAACCGGAGTTACAAAGATTCTTTCTTTTTTGATAGAATCAGCCAGCTCCGGAAATGCGCGCTTAACCTGTCTTTTCATCTTCTTGAGAATGTGCCCGATGTTTTCAGTATCTTCAGCAACTTCGGATTCAACAAAACTCATCCATTGAGAAATCTGACCATTTGCGCCTTCAACTTTGGGTAAAAATCGTCCCACACAAGGCCCGATTTCATCATCAGTTGTTCCATTTAACAAAAATATATTGGCTTTATCTAAGGCAGCTGTGTGGAACAGATCTAAACAAACACCCTGCCAAGCTTTTGATTTTTTCAATTTTGCTTTCGCGCGCGCATTCAGAACATCATCAGGAACCTGTAAAACCAAATCCTTTACAGGGCCGGCAAAAATAAAATTTTGCGCATAGAATTGCTTTGAGCCATTAACCACAACGTGAGTTAATTTTGGCTTTTCAGAATCCAATCCTTCAAACCCAAACGCCGTTACTATTGAATTACATTGAACTTTACCATGAAGGCTTTCTGCCAGTGATTGAGTCCATTTGTATGGGTTTTGAGTGAGAGAAAGCTCGTCTTTGCTTAAGAAATAGAGCAGTTGTTCATAAAACTCAGGAGACTTTTCTCCAAAACCCACAAATTTTTTAAATCCGCCTGATTCATAGGTTTCAATTGAATTTTCTGTAGTGGAGGGGCCGAGAGACTGACTCAGTAAATCTTCTAAAAATGAAATCGCTTTTTGAGAAATGTCATTTGCCGGAAAAAATCTTAAGCCGTTATTGATAGTCTGGTTGTTCAAGGTGGCAGGTCGATTATCGCCGCCTGTAACATCGTGAGCCTCAAGAACCAGAATATTATCTGTTTCCTGACTGATCTTTTTTGCAATTGTTAAACCGGTGAGACCGCTTCCAATGATGATATAGTCGTAGATGTGCATATAACTACGTTCTCGGAGCAACCGATAACTTGCAAGATAATCTATTGAAAATAGTTAACTGACGCATTTGATCACGAACCTTAAAATGGCTCTGACCAAGGGCTTTAACCATTTTTGGTGATCTAAAAAAGCGGCAATAGCAGGCGAAACTTTGTAATAAAATAAAGTAAATTTGCGGCCCCAAAAAGAATTCTTTAAAACCTGGTCACGATAGATACGTAAAAATTGAACTTCCGCAGATACGGGCGCCTCAAATGCTGAAGTGGCCACAAAGCATCGGGTTCTCTTTTTTTTTGCATTGCTTATAAAAGTTTTAACAATTTCCGGATGCTTGGCTTGCTTCACGTAAACAGCCGCTTTTTTCATAATATCCGGATATATAGGAGTGTAATTTATAAATTTTGCCAATTGAAGGGCGGCATGCTTTTGGCGGTTTGAATACTGGTCACTCGCATCGTAAATTCGCAATAAATCCCAATAAGCCCCAACAATAATTGTGAGCTCTGCGGTTTTGGCTGATTCTTTCAGCGACTCCGGAGTTAAGTGCCCGGGTTTACAGTCGAAAACCAATTCAAGCACCTTTAAATATTTTTCATAAGACACAGCCGCTTCTGAATAGAGCTTGTTGGACATAAGAGCATGCCCTTTTTTAACTAATGAAACGCGAGATTGCCACAGCCTTTTTTTTCGCTCGCCACTGGCTCTTTCCTGAGCCAAAAACATACCGCCGGAGCCGTAAGCTCTTTTTCGCAAATCATTCATGCAGGATTTGCAGATTTGATCTTTAATATCAAAACCCGGGTCAAGCTTGCGTATGCGCTCACGAAGCGTAGGTTCTACGGGATAAATCTCTGGAACATTTAATG
>JAYTFA010000030.1:0-2344 GCA_043734765.1 Pseudobdellovibrio sp.
CCATCAGACTCCGGACATTTGTCGCCTTCTTTAGCCATTCTAACATCAGCAAATTGAGTGACCTGATAATCTCGGGGTTGATTGACATTTTTCAAATGAAAACCGTCTTCATTGGCGCCCACAATATAATTTTTAAAATTCTGTACGCCGTTGTCGGCGTAAATCGGAATTTTTAATCCAACCGGGCCGCAGGATCCGGGGCTGGCGCCCGTCACTTCTTTAACCTGCTCATCGGTTAACATAGTCGGTGGATTCGTCATTTTTAAAATGTTTTTAAGTTTGATAGGATTCAATTCATCGCTTCCGCGAAGCAGAACGGCAAAGGCCCTTAAGGAACTGTCTTTTGCATCCAAGCCCTCATTCGCAGAAAAATAAAGAGTCTTTACAAGTTCGTTCGCCGGTGTGCCGGTGAATTTTTCTAATTCGGCAATAGTTTTTTGTCCGGGAGTTGCAAACTTTTCCAGAGGCAATTCTGTAAGACTCGATGATTTATATGGAACCGCATCTATAGCCGGACAAACTTCTATATTTGCTGCAAATTGAGTGGTATCACTTACTAAAAGTGCATCTTCACCAGCTTCCGCCAGGAGTTGAAACTCATGGGTCTGGCTGCCACCGATATTTCCCGCATCAGCCTGAACAATCCGGTATTGTAAATTCAGACGGTCAAAAATTCTCTGGTAAGCGCTGTACATGGCTTCGTACGCTTTCAGTGCGCCGGCTTGGTCGGCATCAAAACTGTACGCGTCCTTCATCGAAAATTCCCGGCCGCGCATCAAACCGAATCTTGGGCGAATTTCGTCGCGGTATTTTGTCTGTATCTGATAAATATTGCGAGGGAAATCCCGATAGGATTTAAGATCGTGTCTAACATAATCAACAACGGCTTCTTCATGTGTGGCCCCTAAACAAAACTCATGATTATTACGATTTTTAAACTTAAGAAGGCCGGCTCCCATTTCGTTCCAACGATTTGTTTCCATCCATAATTCTTTAGGATGAACCATGGGCATCAAAATTTCGATGGCGCCATCTTTCTCCAACTCCTCACGGATAATATTCTCGAACTTTCGTATTGAACGTAGAGCCAAAGCACCATACGTGTGTAATCCGGGCGCCAACTTTTTCATAAATCCAGAGCGAATAAGCAATTTATGCGAAGGAATTTCGGCGTCGGATGGAGCTTCTTTCAATGTATAAATATGTGTCTGGGTCCATTTCATATAATTACCTCTATTCCATAAGCTTTAATTTTTCTGTGCAGATAACTTCTTTCTAATCCGATAGCCTCGGCCGTTTTTGAAATATTACCTGCATTTTCCTGAATTTTTTTAATTAAAAAATCTTTTTCAAACTCAGCTCGAGCCTCACGAAAAGTTGAAAAATCGTTAAGATCCCCCGCGGACGAACTGCCCGCCGGTTTTTTATCGATCAGGCCCGCAAATTTTAAATCGTGTACGTCAACAAAATCGGATGGTGTTAGAATATAGACACGCTCAATAAAGTTTTTAAGTTCTCGCACGTTCCCTGGCCAACTGTGCTTGAGCATTAACTTCATCCCCTGTTCAGAAATAGTTTTTCTTAATGAAGCCATTTGTTTTGCAGCTATATCACTGAAATGAAAAACCAATGAGTAAATATCCTCAGGTCTGTCACGTAGCGGGGGCATGACCATAGAGGATTTGTCAAGAAGGGTTATGAGTTCAGGATTGATTTTACTTTTGGATTTTAAATTTTCCAGACTTGAGGTCGAAGTGAGAATTATTCTGACATCACTAGCAAGCTCTTCTGAACTTCCGAATCTTTTGAATTTATTATTTTTAATAAAGCGCGCCAATTTTTCCTGAAGTACCGTTGGCATTTCCTCAATTTCTTCAATTAACAGAGTTCCGTTATTCATCAACTCAATTTTGCCCCGACGGGTTTTATCTATTCCGGGCAAGGTGCCCTTTTCGATTCCGAACAGTTCGATTTCGATCAGATCCTGCGGGAGTGTGCTGCAATTGATTTCCGAGAATGGTCCACTGGCCCGTAAACTCATGTAGTGAATATTCTGGGCCGCAAGTTCGCGCCCTGAACCGATTTCGCCTTCAACAATTAAAGGAACATTATTTTTGGCAAACTGGGTTACCTGCTCACGGATTTTCTGCATAACCTGTGATTCACCTACCAAGGCAATCGATTTTCTGAGCTTATTCAGCAAAGCATTTTTTTCGTCGCGCTCGCCTTTGAGTTTTACGATATGATCGATTGCAATCGAAATTTTATCTAGCGAAAGAGGCTTCTCGATAAAATCCCAGGCACCGATTTTTGTGGCCTTAACGGCTGTTTCAATTGTTCCGTG
>JAYTFA010000031.1:0-2986 GCA_043734765.1 Pseudobdellovibrio sp.
AGTGATTTCATGTTTTTCCCTTTTGTGGTGACAATATAATGCTACGAAATATGTGGAAGAAATTGTATATCTAGTTTAATTTTGTTTCATATTTCAGACTAGACTGAACACAAGTCTAGCTGTTAACTAGGATTTATGGATAAGAAAAAAATTATTTTAAAATTAATCGAAATTACCAGGTTGAATTTGCAGGCAGCGCATGAGGCGGCCCAAAACACTTATGATATAGCTACAAATGAAGAGAGCAAGGCCGAAAATAAATACGATACGCGCGGTTTAGAGGCTTCGTATCTTGCTGGAGCCCAGGCCGAACGAGCAGCTGATATTAAAGCCACCCTTACAAGTTACGAAAACATAAAGATTCAAGATTTCAGTACGCAGAAAAAAATTTCGCTCACCGCTTTAGTTGAAATTACCAACAATGAAAAAAGTAAGCTTATTTTACTGATGCCGAAAGGCGGCGGCCAAATCATCGTTTTTGAAAATCAGCAGATTCAGGTTATTACCCCCGATAGCCCGTTAGGAAAAAATTTAATCGGTAAAGAAATCGGTGATACGGTACAGGTATCCTCCGGCGATAAAAATCGCGAATATGAAATAGTAAATGTTATTTAATGGCTAATTCGGTTTGACCAGTTTGATTTATCTTTTACGAGTCGCTCTTCCAGAATATTTGCAGGAACAGCTGTTCCCGAAAAAACCGACGTTTGGTAGTTGCCGGTGCGTACTTTTTTAGTTGTGATTTCAACATCCACAATTCCGTTCAGATTTAACTCAGCCGCCATAAATGCCAGGCGTAAAATTGTTTCATCGTAATCGGTGCATTCAACCACGCTGATCGGATCCTGCACACGCTTAATAAAAAAGGTTTCTTTAAACTGAGCTTTCATAAAAACAATCGTGTTTTTTGCCTGATCCATCATTTCATTGTATTTTACTAGTTCAGGCGAAACTTTCTGAATAAAACAGGTTTCACAAAAAGCCGTTGCTGTTAAATGAGCGGGAACTTTAGCTAAAAAAGCAAAACTATGTTCGTCAACAAACTGAGTACATTTTTTACAGATAGAATCCTGGCAGATTCCGCAAATTAGATTGGCTTTCGGTTTGTAACATGAGCAGCAGCTTGGGTTCGACATGCCAACTAGATAGCATAGAGAGTTGATTTAAGACATAGGTAAAAAATACTCGGTTAACTAATGGGTAAAATAGTAGCCGATAAAGAATGTAACCCAGATTATAATGAGCAATGTGGCCCAGAATCTCTTGGTTTTAGAAGATTTAATGATATCTGAACTTAAATCAATTGATTCCGGTTTTTCAATTAAGGACTTAGGAAAAGCCTCCGGCTGCACGGCAAACAAAGTGTTGAATTCCGCATTCAATGCAGGGTTTATTTCTTCAATTTCTATATAGAAGATCTGGGCCAAAAAAGTCTCGGTTCGGAACTCAACCTGCTTGATAATATTAAGCCCGTTACTTGATCTGAATTCATTTTCTTTATCTTGGTCTTTGGTTACTTCAAACTTTACATCGTGCTCTTTGAGCCAATCAGCCGCTTTTTTGAACTCCTGAGGAGTGAATGGACCATATTGCATTATTTGACTCTTGAACAAATAAGTTCAAGCCGGTCTTCGCCTTGATTCAGCAATAAACTCGCATAGCCGGCTGAACTGAAGCCCACCATTCCGTCGACAATGCGGGCCTTGGCGAGTTTCAGTACTTCAGTACGGATGTTTTCAGAAACTTTTGTCAGTTCCTCTTTTAAACCGGCCACTATGGAGGTGGGAATAAATTTCGCCAGTCGAACTTTCACCAAGTCAGAACTGCGTAGGTCAATCACCACATCATATTCGTCAAAGTGCGGGTCTTCAACGGCAATGAGATAAATGCCGGAAGGACTTTTTTCGAGCTTAACTTCGTCACCATTGACCAGTGCTGTACAGGGTATATCTTCATCTGCGAAAATAAGTTGAGTGATGAGCATCATTGAAATTAAAATAAGTGTTTTCATACTTCATATATAGTACTTATTTTTGAATTTGTTGAGAGATTATTGCAAGGTTCTATATAAAATCCATATTTTAATTGTAAACGTTTTAAATTGACCAACAAAAAATCTCAGAACATAATTTTTCAGAACTCATCAAATGGCGGTGCATCATGGAAATCAGCGAAACACTTAATTCAATTCTCAGCAGTCCGACCATAAAACTTATTTTGCTCTGGAGTGGACTTGGTCTCGCCGTTGGGGTTGTTGCTAAAATTGTTATCCCTGGCAGTGAAGAAATCGGATGGATTCGTACCATTTTAGTTGGATTGGCCGGTTCTTTTTTAGGAAATTATGTTGCGCCTAAACTTTTTGATTGGCCCAGTTATGCGCCCTTCAGTTTACCCGGTTTCGGAATCGGGATTGCCGGAGCGATTGCGCTTGTTGTAATTAACCGAATAGTTACAAAATCATAATTTTTTTTGAAAAATGGATTTAGCGATTTTTTTCATAATGACTAACGTCAACAGAACGAGAGATATCCATTTAAATAAAGTTACGTAGCCCAACCACTTGATAGAACTGCTGAAATTTGTACCGTTAGTAAGAAACAATATAATGGATTGGGTCTCTACAAAATCAAAAGCGGCAGGAAAAAAAGCCAGATATTTTATTTTCTGGTTGATAAAAAATACTCTTTTTAAAGTTAAATAGAGAGTACTCGCATAGGTTACGATAAAACTCATATCAAAAAATTCTGTTACCAGATAACGGTAAACGTCCCGGTCGTTCAAAGAGCTGAGGTATTGAGTTGCTTCTGCACCGGAATAAAAAAGTCTTGAATCTAATGTGTTTTTTGAACCGATTTTTATCATTATGGTCATGATAATCGCAAAAATCGCCCAGAGCGAAATCATTCTGAAATCAAAATATTTAGGCGGCATTGACTCCACAACATTTTTTATATTTTTTTCCGCTTCCGCAGACGCAAGGATCATT
>JAYTFA010000032.1:0-2813 GCA_043734765.1 Pseudobdellovibrio sp.
TTGAGTCTTTACAGAAAACTTTTATGAAAATTAATTTTTCATTATGAGCCTGCCTAATCCGGATAATTCTTATACTATTTTTATTTTGTCAGACGGTACCGGAGAAACGGCTGTAACCATGATCCGCGCGGCTTTGGTTCAATACTCCGAAAAAGAAATTAATATCCAGAGATGCAAAAATGTCCGTTCGGAAGAACAACTTAAAAACGTGGTCGACGAGTGTTTTGCAAAACGGGGAATGATAGCCTACACCTTCGCGAGTCCGAGCTTACGGCAAAAAACCGCAGAGCTCTGTATTGAAAAATCTATTCCGGCGATTGACTTTTTAGGCCCACTTATTAAAACTCTGGATCATTTTTTCGGTGTGCCATCCTCAAAAAAAGTGGGCGCTCTCCGGCAAACAGATGATATGTATTTTAAGCGCATTGAAGCCATCGAATATACGGTCCGGCATGATGACGGCAAAACCCTGAATGAACTCGATAAAGCTGACATCGTTTTAGTTGGTATAAGTAGGACCAGCAAAACACCGCTTTCTATTTTTCTCAGCCATAAGGGGTGGAAAGTGGCAAACGTTCCACTGGTTCCCGGCTCACCGCTTCCGGAACAGTTGTTCAAAATTGATCAACGCAAAATAGTCGGTTTAATTATCGATATCGATTCACTGCAGAGAATACGAAAAAATAGGCTTGAAAAATTCGGGCAGGATTCCGGCGGGGAATACGCCTCAATTCAGCAAATACTGAAAGAAATTGAATATGCCGAAAACTTATTTAAACAAAACAAGAAATGGCCGGTTTTCAACGTAACAGAACGCGCACTCGAAGAAACCGCAAGTGAAATCGTGCGGATCATAGCCTCCCGCATGGGTTGGCCGGAATCTGTTTTATTCTGATTAACTTCTTTCCTGATCGCCGGTTAATGCCTGAAACATTATTTTAGCGGTTTCAGTATGAACACCGGCAGCTTTATAATAATAATGAAAATTCATTTTATATTCAAAATCAGTAATGCGAACCCGATTTAAGCGTCCGCCTCGCACTTGTTTTCGGATTGAATGCGATGGTAAAAACCCAATACCTAATCCATATTCGATGACTCTTTTCAGAGTTCCCACGTTTGCGGACTCAAAAACCGACTGCAGTGTTCCTACTTTTTCTTTCAATGTTTTATCAAAATCGGGATACTCATCGGAGAAATGAACATAGGGGATTTTTTTAACCTCATTCAGCGCAATCTGTGACGGGTAAAATTCATCTTTTCCTGAACCCACCAGCCACATTTCTTCTTTAAACAAGATCTGGGATTTAGTATCGCTTAAAGTAGCTTTATAATTTGTTTCAATTTCAGGAAGTACCAGTACATCGAGTTCTCCCCTCTTATAGCCTTGAATAAGATCTTCACCTTTTGCATAATTAACTTTAATTTTAAAATCGGGATTAAATTTGAGTAACCGGCTTACAACCGGACTCATTAAATGAAGGCCGATAGAGTTTAAAGTTCCTATTCGAAGTTCGCCTTTAAGCTGGGCTCCGATAGATTTAATAGAGACTTCAGCCAATTGTGCCAGACTCAGGATTTTCTTGGCATGCTCATAAAGAATCTCCCCCTGAGCTGTCATCTTGATCTGTTTTGAACCTCTGACAATCAGTTCAACACCTAAATCATCTTCCATATTTTTCATCTGCTGACTAACCGCAGGCTGGGTTAAAAACAATTTGTCTGCTGCAGCCGTCATACTGCCTTCGGATGCTACTGTGACAAAAGTCTGGAGTTGAGATAAATTCAGCATAAAAATTCTCCTTTAAAGTCCAGCAAATATTCTTCTGGTCGTATTAATAATTTATGCCTACAATAATAGGCAGTAAACAAACTTTACGTCCACATCAAAGTGAGGTCATCATGTTAAGGCTTGGGGCTAATTTTACTCTAACTGCTATATTTTTTTGTTTAGTGTCGTTGAACACTATAGACGCACAGTCACGTACATTCAAAAATGCTTATATTTCTTTTGAAATGCAGGATAACTGGAAGTGCAATCTGGAACAAACCGAATGGGTTTGTCGCGCAGAAGATACTCAGGAAGCAAAAGAAGCCGTGATTATTCTAACAGCTAAAGAAAAAGGTCCAACTGACTCTTTTCCGATTTATGAAAGCCATATGAATAATCCGATCAACACAGTGTCCAAAGCCGGAATTGCTCTTACTTCAGCAGTGAAATATAAGGCTCAAACGCAAAAAATTAATGATCAGCCTTGGCTTGATGGTCTTCATCAAGATAGCGAAGTTCAGAACTATTTCACTCGTTATTTGGCAACCATTAAAGACCAGATTGCGATATTGGTTACCTTCAGCGCCCATAATAAGCTCTATGCCAAACATAGTCCGAACTTTGATAAGACAATTCGTTCCTTACGGGTTATCGCTACAAAAGATCTACTTTCGCGTCCTGATTTAGGCCCTCTAGCAGGCGCTGGCGATACTTTAGGTTCCGGTATCGGGCAGGCCATGCCTTCGGATTTACTGGCAGCAGATGAGGGCACTTCATCCGGTAAAAAGAGTATTTTTAAAAACGAACTGTTTTTGGGAGCAGCTCTGTTTATTCTGGCAATATTGATTTATATAGGTTTAAAGGCATATCAAAAAAATAAAAGAGGTTATTAATCGAACCTCTTAGTTCATAACAAAGTCGGTAAAGTAAACATCTTTGACCAGACCCCTATCCAGGATCTGGTTGATCTCAACTACGATTTTATCCTTCAAAAAAAGTTTCCCCTGAATCGTCTCTAAATCATCAAATGTTTTTTCATTTA
>JAYTFA010000033.1:0-8095 GCA_043734765.1 Pseudobdellovibrio sp.
TTACACACAAGTTGAAAAAGTTACGGTTGATCCTGCAAATCCAAAAAAATGTACATTTTTATATGACAAAGCAAAATGGGATTTCTATCAATTGGGTACTTTCTATCCGCTCCCGAAGCATTTGGAGGAAAAAATCTTCAATATGTACGGCGCTGAGAATGCGGGTTATGAAAAGAATTCTCTTTACGTAAAAGATCCGTACAATGTCGGCCTTTACAATGGTCCTTATATTATTCAGGAAATTCAATTGGGCGATCACGTTACATTTGTAACTAATCCAAAGTGGGGCGGAGAACCACCTAAAATCAAAAAAATTATCTTTAAACTCATTCCAAATACTGGAACTTTAGAAGCCAACTTACGTTCCGGCACAATTGATATGATTTCAACTCTGGGGTTTGAACTGGATCAAGCATTGGCTTTTGATAAAAAAGTTAAAGCCGAAAATCTTCCGTATACGGTGCTGTTTCAACCGAGCACAACTTATGAACATATCGATTTGAATCTGGACAATCCCGCACTCAAGGATATCAAAGTCCGAAAAGCTCTGGATTACTCAATTAACAGAGAAGAACTTGTGAATTCGCTTTTTGAAGGCAAACAATCCCCGGCAATTCACTTTATTACTCCAAAAGATCCTTGGTTTACCGCTGATCCTGCAAAAGTTACGATTTATAAGTACTCTCCGCGGGATGCAGAAAAGTTATTGGACGAAGCCGGTTGGAAGCGTGGTCCGGATGGCATTCGTACAAAGGGCGGCAAAAAATTATCGTTCACTTTAATGACCACTTCCGGAAATAAAACGCGAGAGCTCGTGCAGGTTTATCTGCAAAATGGCTGGAAGCAGATCGGTGTTGAAGTTAATTCTAAAAATGAACCTGCTCGGGTTTTTTTCGGTGAAACCACTAAAAAACGATTGTTTGATTCTATGGCTTTATTTGCCTGGGTTTCATCTCCGGAAAACTCACCTAAAGCCACATTCCTAACAGCTAATATTCCATCGGCAAAAAATGGTTACTCAGGACAAAACCAAATGGGCTGGAAAAACAAGGAAGTTGATAAACTTCTCATGGCTCTTGATTTAGAATTTGTTCACGAAAAACGTGTACAGCTGATCCACCAGATTTTAAAATACTACACCGATGAAGTGCCGGTTTTACCGCTTTATTATCGTTCCGTTATGGCTGTTATACCGAATCACTTAAAAAACTTCCGCTTAACAGGCCACCAGTTCCCGGAAACTCAAGACGCTGAAAAGTGGACATTGGAATAGAGCCCGAAAATAAAGACAGTGGAGACTTATGATTAATTTTATCTTACGTAGGATCGTGCAAACTCTAATAGTGATAGTGATACTGTCTTATGTTTGCTTTGGCTTAATGAATTTAATGCCGGGCGATCCCGTTGAGATGATGATTTCCAGTAACCCAAAAATCACCGCAGCCGATGTTGTAAGACTCCGGAGTTTTTATGGTCTGGACCAGCCCATGTACAAAAGATACTTGCGATGGGTCGGCGATATTTCAAAAGGCGAACTGGGTTATTCGAGAACCTATCGAATTCCGGTAACTGAGATGATGGGGCCGGCCTTAACCGCAACATTTATTCTTTCAACGGTTTCATTGGTTTTTTCTCTGCTGGTGGCCGTGCCGCTGGGAATTCTCTGCGCATTGAAGCCCAACAGCAAAGTTGATTATGTTGTAAATCTTTTTAATTTTGCAGGAATTTCGGTTCCGTCTTTTTGGCTCGGAATAGTTTTAATTATTATCTTTGCAGTTAACTACCACATCCTGCCAGCCGGTGGATATCAAACAACCGGTATGGAATACGATACGGATTGGGATGAATTTCTGGATAAAGCAAAGTATTTGATACTTCCGGTTTTATCCCTCTCCATACAGACCATCGGAAGATTTTCGCGTTTCACGCGCTCCTCAATGCTCGAAGCCATGCGTAATGATTTTATCCGTACAGCACGAGCTAAAGGTCTCTCAGCACAAGCTGTGATCTGGAAACATGGATTCAGAAATGCCCTAATTCCTTTAATTACAATCGTGGCCTTAAGCATCTCTTCGATATTTTCAGGCGCTCTCATCACTGAATCGCTTTTTGCCTACCCGGGCATAGGTCGTCTTCTTTATTCCTCTATCATGGGGAACGATTTTAACGTGGCCATGATCTCGTTGATGATATCGGTCAGTATGGTCTTAATTATGAATTTGATTGCAGATTTACTTTACGGCGTGGTTGACCCTCGCGTTTCTTACAAATAGAGGCTCCTGTGGAAATAATACCGACAAATACAAATCCTAAGGACCACCAATTTGAGAGTACTTTAAACAAAGCTCAGATTGCCGAGCTTGAGAAAGCGCAAAGTTTATCAAAAATTATCTATACGCAGTTTAAAGAACATAAAGCCGCAGTGATCGGCGCTTATACAATTTTGTTTTTTGTTATCATAGCTCTTTCGGCTCCCCTTATCGGGATGATGATGGGCGTAAATTCAGAGAATCAAAACGTTTTTCATCGTTATGAACCACCCTTTTCAACTGTCAGCGCCGGAGTTGACACCCGCGAAACTGAAGTCCGGATTTTTATCCAGGAGAATCCTGAGTCTGCCGCTTTAGTCCAGCAAGAACTTCTAAAAGAGGAATTTGTTACGTCCACAAGACCTGAAGATGCTCTTTATGATTGGGCCAAGTTTGAAAAACGCAAAGCTTTAGCTGCCATTCGCTACCTGAACGTAGACGATAATGTTAAATCTGATCTTCGTAAAATTGCCAAGAAATTTGAAACTTATCATCTCTTCGGAACTGATGAATTGGGTCGGGATGTTTTAATGCGCCTGATTTATGGAACTCAGATTTCCATGAGCGTGGGAATATTGGTGGCTCTGTCTTCAGCCTTCATTGGTTTGCTCATCGGCGCACTGGCCGGCTATTACGGCGGGTTTATCGATACAGTTTTAATGCGTGTTACTGACGCCTTGCTGTCCTTGCCCTTAATTCCGGTATTGATTGTTGTTTGTGCTATTGATTTGCAAAAAATCCCATTTGTAAGTTCGATTCTGTCGACAGGTAATGAAAGTATTTTTAAACTCGTATTTATTCTGGTTCTTTTTTCGTGGATGCAGGTGGCTCGATTGGTGCGCGGAAGTATTTTAACTCTTCGAGAACGCGAGTTTATTCTTGCTTCAAAAACACTTGGAGCAAGGGATTTTACCATTATTACCCGCCATATGTTCCCGAATGTGGTCGCACCGCTGTTAGTTTCGGTTACTCTGGGAGTTGGCGAGTCGATCCTCTTTGAAGCGGCTCTGAGCTACCTTGGATTGGGTATCCAACCTCCGACTCCAAGTTGGGGAAATATGTTGTTTAATGCGCAAGAGCTTATTTACAAAGCGCCGTTTTTGGCGATCATACCGGGTCTGTTAATATTGTTTGTTACCATCAGCTTCAATTACGTTGGAGATGGCCTGCAAGATGCTATTGATCCTAAAACGATTAAACGTTAGAATAGAAGACTATCAAAGGAGTTAATATGGGAGAGTTCAGTATAGCGCATATGCTTATTTTGGCGTTAATCTTGTTAATATTTTTCGGACCAAGCCGACTTCCAGCTTTGGGACAATCATTAGGTAAAGCTATTCGCGGGTTTAAAGAAGGCCTTAATGAAATCAATGCGGATGCAAAAGATGTGGGCCCACAAAAAGAACTGAAAACCAATCAGGACACTTTAAAGCAGACACTTGAAGAAAAAGAATCCATCAAGAATAAATCTTAAATTTTAAAATCTGATGGGGTTATTGAATCTGAAATAATCCCGTGTATTTCGTCTTTATTTTTATTGTAGATTTCCAGGTTATTAACCGTCCAGAGTACAATGGGTATTTTTTCAGTTAACTTTCGAAATTTTGCAGAATAATCCTCACTTCGTAAGTTCAATATGTGCGGTCGGCAAAGAAAATTGAAAATCAAAGATTTAATAATAATATTATTCCCGTGTTCTTTTTCAAAAGTCAGCAAAAGAGCGCGTCGGAGTTTCGGGCTGAAAAGACTCATTTTAAAAAGACTGAGCGGATTAAAACTGGAAACCAGCACTCGGTCTTCAATATTATACTTTTCAATCAGCTCAGCTATTTTTTTTTCAAATTGGACTTTAATTATGTCCCGTGATTTAACTTCTATATTCAGCTTAAATTTTTCGGTTTTAACAAACCATCTGAAAAGATCTTCCAGAGGTGTAAGAGTAATTACAGAGTTCAGCTCCTGAAAGGATGTTTGACTTACGATTTTGTTCTGAAACTGCATGTCGTGAAAGAGAATTATAACTCCGTCAGAAGTCATCCGAATATCAAATTCGGCCATTTCATATCCTATTTTATAAGCTTCCATGATTGAGGTTAAACTGTTCTGAGTGGCTCCGTTTATCCAGTAGCCGCGATGAGCCTGAAGCTTCGGTAACCAATTTCGAATGTTGCTGTCTTCAGACCAAAACAAAATTATATCCTTCTATGGGGCATTTTTAATAACGATTTCATCACTTTGATTTCGGGACAAATCAAACTTAAAAATACTGCTTCGATTCTGAAGCACAAGTTTGGCTGCCAACCCAATTTCGTATTTTACGTCGCCCTTAAGTGTCAGATGAGACTCCGATTTCGGAGACAAATCACTTAGGAAATAGGAATCCAGATAAAAGCTCAGATTCTTCCAATCCCTACCAGATAGGCTCATGGTGGTTTTACTGCTATTCAGCTTTTCGAGCTTGAATCCATTTGCAGGATTAAGCACTTGATTAACACTGCTGTTAGCCAGAAAACTTGCGTCTGTGGAGAGCCTTGAAGGCTTAATTGTTACATTCAGGGTGTTATGCGCCCCTTCGTTCGAAAATATCTGAAATAATTCAACATTGAGCTCTTCCAGTTTTACACCCGGTAAAGAAATCTGGTCTGCATATATTTTAATGTTGTGTGTTTCAATATCAAATTTTTTATAGTTCCACAAAATATCTATTCGTGGCGATTGCTTAACAAAAGTAAACTGCTCCCAGATATTATCATTTAAAGTGACTCCGGTCATTTTAAATTGTGCCGATGAACTAAAACTATTCACGTTATATTGTGCCCAGAACTTACCTTCGACTTTTTCATTATTAACTATAAAATTTGAAGCCTCAAATCTCAATTCGTTGGCTGTTCGAATAGCTTCAACATCTACCTGCTCGATATTCTGCAGATCACGTCTTCCCCGGTTCGAAAAAACCGCTTTAATATTTTTAATATTACCCTTAACTCTGAATGAATTTTCATTTTTATACTCAAGAAGACCTGAAAAAACACCCAGACTGTCAAAGCTGTCCAGCTTATTTCTGAACTGTTCCAAATTCTTAAGTTTGGAAAGTGACAAGGATTCAACCGTGAGTTCGAAAGGTTTAATTGTTAGCTTTGTACCGTAATGCATTTCTAAATCACTGATTCGGATCAGGCTGCTTTCAATATTCATCAGTACATTTTTAAATTTAGAATTAATGCTTATTTTATCATTTAATAAAATTTCGCCGTTGTTAACGAGGCTCACAGATATCGGGGTTTTTTCCAGGTTTATGGATTTGTAAAGATCACTGTTTTCAACAAGCGGCGCAAAAGCTTTTACGGAAACCCGCTCAAGAACCAGGTCATAAGTAATCTTTTTTGATTCCGAAGTGGCTTGTGTGAAAAACTTGACGTCGCCATCTAACAATTTTCCGTTGACACTGACGATAGACTCAACTTCATTGTTTTCTTTGGCCTTAAAAACAGCCGTTAAATCAGAATTTAAAAAATAAACTTCGGATTTAGGATCTTTAAGTGCATTGATCTTGGATTTAATATGAACTTCGGAAAGTTTGTTCTGAAAAT
This sequence comes from Pseudobdellovibrio sp., assembly GCA_043734765.1. Taxonomy (GTDB): domain Bacteria; phylum Bdellovibrionota; class Bdellovibrionia; order Bdellovibrionales; family Bdellovibrionaceae; genus Pseudobdellovibrio. The sequence goes on from JAYTFA010000033.1 coordinate 5,900, forward strand.
AAAATAAATCAAAGTTAAGTTGTTTCAGCAAAATCGGCTGATCGGCCTTTGTTCTGGAGATAATCTTGAGTTTCTCAATGTAGATTTCTTTGAGCTCAGCCTTTGTGTTATTGGAAAAAATATTCTTAACATTGGGTTCATCCGACTTGGCCCCGGTTAAACTGTTGCCGGAAGATTTGCTTTCAGTTTTGTTTTCGCCTATGCACTTTTCAATATCCGACAGCCTCAGCTCAATTTCTTTTATTCTAATTTTCGGAATTATTTTACTGAGACCAAGAAGGGCTGAAATGGAAATAGGCACTTCGAGTTCATCGATAAAAATCTGCGAACTCTGACAAACTGTACTCATGGGACTTAACCGGATATTCTGTATAACAAGCGCAGGCAGGGGTAAACCCCACCTTGACAGATTAACTTTTGCAACTTCGTAGTCGACAAAAAAATCCTTTTGTAGCCGATCAATTGATTTATTTAAAAAAATCTGAATCCGCGCATCCGAAATCTGCACACGCAATGCAAGTCCTAAAAAAAGTGATAGGGCCAAGCCTATAACAAATATTCGAACTCCAGGCTGGTCAATGACGGCTCGTCTCATGTAAATTTATGCAAATTTAAAAGATAAAATTTCGTACTCTTTATCGCCTTTTGGACTCTGAACTGTGATTAAATCACCTTTTTTCTTTCCGATCATGGCTCGCGCCAAGGGAGAAATAATTGAGATTTTACCTTTTTTAACATCGGCCTCATCAACGCCGACGATCTGGTAAGTTGATTTTTCATCAATATCCGTATCCAGAATTTCAACAGTGGCGCCAAATACGATTCGGTCAGATTTAATTGTTGAAGGCTCTATAGCTTCTACGCCCGCTAGCTTACCTTGAATTTCTCCGATGCGCCCTTCGATCATACCCTGTCTCTCTTTTGCAGCATCGTACTCAGCATTTTCACTGATATCGCCATGGGCTCTTGCTTCTTCGATTGCTTTAATAATTGCAGGCCGTTCTTCCAGAATTAATTTTTTAAGTTCAGCCTCGAGTAAGTGTTTTCCGCGCAAGGTAATTGGTAAAGTATCAAGTGACATAAAAAGGCCTTTCTGTTTGGTCCCGCTTAGACATATTTAAACGTCTTATTTATTGCCTAATAACTGGTCTATACGAAAGCCCATTTTATACCAAATTATAAGGGTTTACACAAACACATGAGGACAGACTATAGCGCGTCAAATTACACTGTCCAGATGAACATTCTCCCAATCCTGAATTCGGCTAAAACTATCTGGCTCTCAACACATAAAAGCGCTGACGGAGACGGTCTTGGAAGCGAAATTGCGCTTTATCATGCTCTAAAAAATAAAAACTACCCGGTTAAAATAATTCATAATGATCCGGCTCCGGAGCGATACCACTTTTTACTCGATGGCATTGAAGTGCTTAATGCTGATAAAATAGATAAAAATATTTTTTCTACTGAGGACGTTGCTTTTATCTTTGATACCCACGATCCGAAGCTATGTGCCCCTTTATTTGGTTTTTTGCAGGAAATCAAAGCAAAAACCATCTTTGTGGATCATCACGTAGTCTTTGAAAGTAGAATTGAAAATATCATTTACCATATTAATGAGAACGCCAGTTGTACCGGTGAGATCACTTTGGATCTCATAAAAAAAATGAATGCTGAAATCAATCCGAAAATAGCAACGGCCCTTTACACAAGCCTGTTGTTTGATACACAAAATTTTAAATTTCAGCGGGATTCAATCAAAGTTTTCGATATGGCAAAAGAGCTCGTACTGGCCGGCGCGAATCACAGCGAAATCTATAGTTTTTTATTCGACAATTGGTCTATCAATAAAATGAATTATCTGTCTAAACTGATCAATGATGTCACCTATAAAAACAATCAGATCGCAATCATCTCAATTACAAAAGCCGATCTCCGGGAGTTCAACCTGAACACGGACGATGTCTGCGATCTTGTAGACCTTTTCATGTCGGTTAAAAACCTGGAAGGCTCTATCGTTATCAGGGAAGACGCCCATAATTATTTTAAGCTCAGTTTCAGAAGCCGCAATATTGAAATTTTAAGCTGGGCGCGGGAATTCGGCGGCGGCGGACATCTTCACTCTGCCGGCGCCTGGGTGCACGACTCCTCCGAAAATATACTGAAAAAAATAAACGCCCAAATTGATGCCAGAAA